>DASXJM010000198.1:0-17992 GCA_036497405.1 Streptosporangiaceae bacterium
CCGTCCCGCTCGTTCGCGGCGGCGGTGCGGGAGCGGCTGCCCGGAGCCGACATCCACGTGGGCCAGGCCGAGGAGCTGCCGTTCGCCGACGGCACCTTCGATGCCGCCCTGGCTCAGCTGGTCGTGCACTTCATGGCTGACCCGGTGCGCGGGCTGCGGGAGATGCGCCGGGTGACCCGGCCCGGCGGCACGGTGGCCGCCTGCGTGTGGGACCACGCGGGCGACCGGGGGCCAGTGTCCGCGTTCTGGTCCGCCGTCCGCGAGCTTGACCCGGCCGCCGACGACGAGTCGGACCTGGCCGGCGCCCGCGAAGGTGACCTGGCCCGGTTGTTCGGCGAGGCCGGGCTGACCGAGGTCAAGGCCTCGACGTTGACGGTCCAGGCCCAGTACGCCAGCTTCGACGACTGGTGGCACCCCTTCACCCTCGGCGTCGGCCCAGCCGGCGCCTACGTAACCAAGCTGTCCCCCGAGCAGCGAACGGCGCTGCAGGACCAGGCCCGCCGCCAGCTGCCCGCAGGCCCGATCGAGATCGACGCCACGGCCTGGGCCGCCACCGGCCGCAGCTGACCGCCATCGCAGTTCGGACAAGCGGGCTGAACGGCAGCGCCGATTGCGCAACGGCCTCTTCCGGCACACGACGTAGTTTTGTCATAGCAGTGCCATACATTGCTACTTATGGCAAAGGTTGCTCGGGTGCTGGCGGCACTGAAGCGGGACGGGTGGATCGAGACCAGACGGTCTGGGTCGCACCGGGTGCTCGTCAAGGGCGACCAGCGGCGGATACGGGCCTACCATGATGGCGTGGACCTGGGCGGTCCGGCGATGGCCAGGATCGCCAGGGACTACGGCTACACCCTTGCTGAGCTGCGGAAGCTTTAGGACGATCTGGTGATGAGTGCACTGCGGGTCGAGTTGTTCTTCGACGACGAGGCTGGCAACTGGCATTACCGCGTGCCGGCCTTGCACATCAACGGGGGCGGAACCGGCACCCGAGAGATGCCGAGCGCGAATGCCTTTCTGCCGTCGCCTTCGCGCTTGAGGGCGACCCGCGGGACTACGACACTGGCGCCGAGACTCTTACCCTCGACGTGAGCGTGGCACCAGCAGCCTGAGGGGCTGCCTCCATTGCTGCGCCAGGTAGCAGCGGGAGGCGGTTATGGAGTGGGCGGCGTTTACGCGGATGGTCGGGGTGCGGTATCCGGTGGCGCTGGCGCCGATGGGCGGGTCGGCGGGTGGGGCGCTGGCGGCGGCGGTGTCGAACGCGGGTGGGCTGGGGTTGCTGGGTGGGGGGAACGGGCATCCCAAGTGGCTGGAGCCTGAGCTGGAGATCCTGGCTGGGAGCACCGACCAGCCGTGGGGCGTTGGGCTGCTGAGCTGGGCGGTGGAGCCGGCCACGGTGGAGCGGGTTCTTGAGGCTGGGCCGGCGGCGGTGATGCTTTCGTTCGGGACCAGGGCCGAGCTGACGGAGCCGGTCCGCCAGCGCGGGACGACGCTGATTTTGCAGGTCACGAGCTTGGATGAGGCGCGGGAGGCCGTCGACCTGGGGGCCGATCTGATCGTGGCTCAGGGCACTGAGGCCGGGGGGCACGGGGCCCGGGACGGGCGGTCGACGCTGCCGTTCGTGCCGGCGGTGGTGGATCTGGTGGCGCCGGTCCCGGTGCTGGCGGCGGGCGGGATCGCGGATGGGCGCGGGCTGGCCGCGGCCCTGGTGCTCGGGGCCAGTGGGGCGCTGATCGGGACGCGCTTCCAGGCCACCCAGGAAGCCGTGGTCGACCCGGCGATCAAGAAGGCGATCGTGGACGGGCGGGGCGGGGAGACCGAACGGAGCAGCGTGCTCGACATCGTGAGCGGGTCGCGTTGGCCCCGGGAGTACACCGGGCGGACGCTGCCGCACCCGTTCCTGGACCAGTGGCGGGGCCGGGAGGATGAGCTGGCCGGGGACGCCGGGGCCCGGCAGGCCTACCGGGACGGGGTGGCCCGCGGTGACCTGCTGCCGCTGCCGGCCTGGGCCGGGGAGTCGGTGGACCTCATCAGCGACCTGCCGCCCGCGGCCGATCTGGTGGCGGCGCTGATCCGGGAGGCCGAGCAAGCGGTAGCCGCAGTGACCCGGGCCGAGGTGAGCCGGGCGTCCTACTTCCACAGAGGGCGGAACCGCACGTAGCGGCCGGGTTTGACGGGGCCGTCGGGCAGCGGCTCGCGCAGCCATTCTTCGAGGTCGCTCATGGTCCACTGGTTCGGGCGCCGGGCCGCACGGGCCGGAACCGCTCCGGTGGCCTGACGCTCCCGAAACTCGAGCTGGGCCACGGTCAGCAGGAGCAGTGACCCGGCCGCCTGGGGCGCCAGCTCCGCGCCGGCCCGCAGCCAGCGCACGAAATGACGTCCTCGGGCGCGGTCGGTCAGCACGGCATTCAGGTCGACGGTCATGGCCCGGTGGCCGAGCTCCCACAGGCCTTCGGCCGGATCGGGCGCGGACCGGTCGAGCCTGAAGTCCTGCGCGCGGCCGGGCAGCCGGGCCGTGGCCACCAGGGCGTGCGTCTCGAGTTCGGTGGCGCCGGTGTACTCGATGAGACCGAGGGCGGCCAGCTGGCTGCGCTCACCGGTCAGATCCAGGCCGAGCTCTTCCCGCGCCTCGCGGGCGATCGCCCCGAGCAGATCCGGCAGGCCGTCATGGTCCAGGTCGGCCTGCAGGCCTTCGCGCGGGGTGAGTTCGCAGTTGCCGGTGACGGTGCCCGAGTACTGGCCGGGGTACACGACATGCTCCGACCGCTGGACGAGAACCACGGTGTTGCTCTCGTCCACGGCAAGGAGGTTCAAGCTCAGCAGGCGCGAACACCGCTCAGCCTCACCGGCCAGCGCGGCGGCGGAGGGTTCCTGGGTGGCGCGGAAGGCGAAGTAGGTGGTCTCGGACAGGCACAGGTGCAGTTTTTGCCGGCCGGTGATCCGGTCGACTTCGAGGCGATAGCCGGGGCCGTGCCAGCGCGGGAGGACACCGTCGAAGGCCAGTGGATTGGCCGCCTTGCTCTGCGGCGGCCGGGCGACCCGGCGCAGCTGCATCCCGTCGGCTTGGACGTGGCCGGCCGGGCCGTCCGCCATCACGACGCGATAGGGCTGGTAGGAGACCCCGACGGCCGGGAACCCGAGCGTCACGCGGGGAGCGTTCATGTTGGGCCAGGCCACCAGCCGTACGCTGGCTGGCCGCCCGTGGGGAGCGAGCGTTACCTCGGCGTTCCGCAGGCGGCTGGTGGTCACGTCGTCCGGTATCGGCTCGTACGACGCCCACCTGCGCAGCAGCTCCGCCGTGGCCTGGGCGCATTCGTGCTCGCTCCGGGCCAGCGGCCCAGCGGTCGACCTGAGCAGCCATCGCCGGCGGATCGACGAGGCGTAGGCGGTGTAGGCGGCGGCCAGCGCCGTCAGGGTGGCCGGGTAGGACTCCGGCGGCAGGGCGAACGTGAACGGGACCGGGACCGGGAAGGTGGCGGAAAGCCCGGGCTCCCGCACCAGCGATGGATTGAGCGCGGACAGCCACATCAGCTCGTCGTTCACCTGGGCGCGCTCGCTGCGAGCACGGTTCGACAGCAAGCGCCAGCAGGTACTCGTGAAATGACGCCGGGACTTGCGCAGACCAGCCTTACGCACCACCGGGCCGATGAACTTGCGGCGCCGATTCAGCAAGGCGAGCGTCTGGTAAAAGGTGCCGGACACCCATAGGCCGACCACGACGGCCAGGACGGCGACGGCCGCGCTGACGACACTGGACCAGTCGGTGGCCTGGCTGAACCACGCCGCCTGCGCCTGCGCGGTGGCGGTCATGGGCGCTCCTGGGCGGTCGACGGCTAGCTAGCCCGTCCGTTTTACCTGTTCCTGGCGTTACTGGTGCTGCTTTAGCCCGCTTCGATACGGGCGCCTTCGTCGGCGTGGGCGATCTGGAGCAGGGAACGCCAGATGAAGATCAAAATGATGGCGGAGCCGACGAAGGCGAACCAGAAGGGGGCGGTGACGCCCCACCAGGACGCGACCACCCCGCCGATGGCCGAGCCGATGACGATGCCGCCGACCACGCCGGTCAGGTAGACGCTGCCGACCCGGCCCTGGAATTCGGTGGGCACCGCCCGCTGGCGGACGCTGGTGGAGGTCGTGCCCCAGATGAATGCGTGGGCGCCGAAGACCGTGAAGATGAGCAGGGCCAGCCAGACCCGGCGGTTCAGGGCCAGCGCCAGGTGGGTAAGCGTCTCGATGATCAGGCCGCCCCGCATGATCACCCCCAGCGGCACCCGGCGTTCCAGCCAGCCGTAGGAAGCGGTGCCGATCAGGCCGCCGACGGCTATGGCCGTGGCGATCAGGCCGAACCCGATCTCGGTCATGCCCAGCCGTTCGCGCGCGTAGAGCACCAGCACCGACCAGGCCGCCCCGAAGGTGACGTTGAACGTGAAGATCGTGATGGCCAGCGTGCGGATCGCCGGGTGAGCCCACAGCCAGCGCCAGCCGTCGCGGATCTCATCCCGGACCCTGGTCGCCTGGGCCCGCGGCGCGGGCGGAGGCAGCCGGACCCGCAGCAGCAGAAGAACCCCGGCCAGCACGCACACGGTCTCACTCACGAACGGCAGGGCCCGGCCGACGGCGAACAGCGCGGCCCCGACCGGCGGGCCAGCCAGCTGATTCCAGACGATGACGCCAGTCAGGGCGCGGGCGTTGGCCACGCCCAGATCCTGGGGCGCCACCAGCATCGGCAGCAGGGTGGCCGAGGCCGTCTCGCCGAACGCCTCGTTGACCCCGAACAGGAACAGCGCGATCAGCACCAGCGCGATGTCGACCCGGTGAACCACGACCGACATGATGAGCACGGCCAGAATCAGGATCCGGACCACTCCGGTGGTGGCCACGATGGCCCGGCGGTGGGCCCGGTCGGCCACCACCCCGGCGTAGAGCCCGAACAGCAGCCAGGGCAGCCGCTGCAGGAACGCGGCCATGGCCACGGCCAGCGGGTTCCGGGTCTGCGAGGCGACCAGCAGCGGCCCGGCCGCCAGCGTGATCCCGTCGGCCAGGTTGGTGACCCAGGTGGACGCCAGCAGCCAGCGGAAACTACGGCCCAGGCGCTCCGGCGCGAACCGCTCCGCGAGCGGCCTCACAATAACGCGCCGGGCGCGGTGCAGGGCGGGGAGCCAGCGTGTGTCACACCGGGACCCTACCGGGGGTCATCACGGTGGGGCCGGACCGCAGGCACGGGGGCCGGCCGGACGCCAACGGGCCAGGAGGCCATGATGCGAGTGCTTGTGGTGGGAGCGACCGGCGCGATCGGAGGACGGCTGGTCCGGCAGTTGCGCGAACGCGGCCACGAGGTGGCCGGGAGTTCCCGCTCGGCCAGCCGGGCCGGGCAGCTACGTGAGCTGGGCGCCGAGCCGGTCGTGCTCGACGTGCTGGATTCGGCGGCCACGCAGCAGGTGGTGGCCGAGACTCGGCCGGAGGCCATCATCTATCAGGCCACCGCGCTGGCCGGGAGCGGGTTCTCCCGCCGCCTCGACACCACCTTCGCGCTGACCAACCGGCTGCGGACCGAGGGCACCGATCACCTGCTGGCCGCGGCGCGGGCGGCCGGGGTGAGCCGATTCGTGGCCCAGAGCTTCGCGCCCTACCGGTACGCGCACCAGGGCGGCCCGGTCAAGACCGAAGACGACCCGCTGCTGGCCGATCCGCCCGAGGGGGCCCGGGCGACGTTCGGCGCGATGGCGCACCTCGACGAGGCGGTGACCCGTGCGGGCGGGATCGCCCTGCGCTACGGCGGTTTCTACGGTGACCCCGACCAGATGGTCGACGCGGTCCGCAAGCGCCGGTACCCGGTGGTGGGCGACGGCGCGGGGATGATGTCGTTCGTTCATCTGGATGACGCCGCGGCCGCGGCGGTACTCGCGCTCGACCACGATGGCCCGGCCGTCTACAACGTGACCGACGACGAACCGGCCCCAACCCGGGACTGGCTGCCGGCCCTGGCCGCGGCGGCGGGTGCCAAGCCACCCCGGCACGTCCCCACCTGGCTGGGACGGCTGATCATGGGCGCGGGCCTGGACATGATGACCAGCGCCCGCGGCGCGTCCAACACCCGGGCCAAGCAGGAACTGGGCTGGAAGCCGCGCTACCCGAGCTGGCGTCAGGGCTTCCCGGCCTCGTTCGGCTGACCGGGGCGGCCGAAAATTGTGGCGGGGTGGTGAACCGGGGCGGCCTGGGGCGCAATAGAGAGGCGATGGATGACGACGGGCTGGTCGCGGCGATAGCGGCGGGCGATGACGGGGCGTTGCGGGAACTGTTTGCCCGGCACGCGCCGTGGCTGGCCGTGCGGTTGCGGGGAGTGCTGCCGGCCGCCGACGTCGAGGACGTGCTGCAGGAGACGTTCCTGGCCGTATGGCGAGGGGCGCCGCGATACCAGCCGGACGGGGCGGCCGGCGGCTGGATCTGGGGCATCGCCCGGCGGCAGTCGGCCCTGCTGCTCCGCCGGCGGGGGCCGGTCCAGCAGCCGCTGCCCGCGCTGGTGGCCGCGGACGACCGGGCAGGCATCGACCCGGCCGACGCGGCGGTGTCCCGGACCGAGCTGGACCGGGCGGTCGGGGCGCTGGGACCGGACGGCAGCGCGGCCCGGGAGATCTGGCGGCTCGTATACGTGGAAGACCGGCCGGTCGCCGAGGTCGCGGCGCTGATCGGCGTGCCCGAGGGCACGGTGAAGAGCCGCGCCTTTCAGGTCCGGCGGCGGCTGCGGGCGGCGCTGCGCCACGGCGCGCTGACGCGGGAGGGAGAAGGCCTGTGAACAGCGGTTTCGAGGAGGCGGCGGCAGGCCGGAGCCCGGCTCCGCCCGACGTGGACCTGGACCGGGTCTGGCTGGGGGTGGCCGCCCAGGTGTGGCAACGGCAGCCGGGACCGGTCGAGCGGCTGGCCGGGTGGCTGCTGCGCTCCCCCGCCCTGGCCCGGGCCCTGGTCACCACCCCGTCGCTGCTGCTGGGCTGGGTGCTGGCCAGCGTGGCCGTGCTGGCCGTCGGCGCGGCGGCCACGCTGACCACGGGCACGCCGTACGTGGCGTTCCTGGCTCCGGCGGCGGCGGGCGTCGCGATCGCCTTCGCCTACGGGCCGGCCATCGATCCGGCCTGGGAGCTGGCCCAGAGCATGGCGGTCAGCGATCGGATGGTGCTGCTGGTCCGCGCGCTGGCCGTGTTCGGGCTGAACGCCGTGCTCGGGCTGGCCGCCTCGGCGCTATCCGGGGCAGCACTGTCCGGGACGGCGGCGGCGGTCACGTTCGGCTGGCTGGTGCCGATGACCGCCGTCTGCGCGCTGGCCCTGGCCGCGGCCACCGTCACCCGGTCCGCGGTGGCCGGAGTGATCACGGGCCTGGCCGCCTGGACCATCACGCTGCTGGCCAGCCAGGCGTCCGGGCCGGTCACGGTGGCCGTGACCAGCCCGGTCCTGATCGGGCCCTACCTGGCCGTCACGGCCGTCTGTGTCGCGGTGGTGCTGTACACCACCCGGATCCCGGGAGAACCCTCATGATGAACATCGAGCTCACCGACGTGACCCGCCGGTTCGGGCACACTAAGGCGGTGGCCGGGGTCAGCCTGGAGACCGGCCCCGGGGTGTTCGGGCTGCTGGGACCGAACGGGGCCGGCAAGACCTCGCTGCTGCGGATGATGGCCACGGTGCTGCCGCCGTCCTCGGGGCAGCTGCGGCTGCTCGGCCGCGACCCGGGCGGGTACGGGCCCCGGCGGGAGATCCGCCGCCGGCTCGGCTACCTGCCGCAGAACCTCGGCTACTACCCCGGTTTCACCGTGGCCGAGTTCGTGGAGTACTTCGCGCTGCTCAAGGACATGCCCCCGGGCCGGGTGCCGCGGGCGGTGGCCGCGGCCATCGAGCATGTGGGGCTGCAGGCCAAGGCCCGGGCCAAGCTGCGCACCCTGTCCGGCGGCATGCTGCGGCGGGCCGGTATCGCCCAGTCGGTGGTGAACGACCCCGAACTGCTGCTGCTGGACGAGCCCACCGCCGGGCTGGACCCCGAGCAACGGGTGGCCTTCCGGGCCCTGCTGCGGGACCTCGGCCAGCGGGCCACCGTGGTGGTCTCCACCCACCTGGTCGAGGACGTCGGCGCGGCCTGCGAGCAGGTCGCCCTGATGGATGAGGGGAAGATCGTCTTCCACGGGACCCCGGACGAGCTGGCGGCCCGGGGCGAGGGCACCGGCGCGGCCGGGGACGCCCCGCTGGAACGCGGCTACAGCGCGGTGCTGGCCGCCGCCCGCTCCGGAATGGCGGTGCGATCATGACCGCGGCCACGGCGGCCCCGGCCCGGACCCGGGGGCCGCGGGCGGCCCGGGTGGTGCCGGCCGGGACGGTCCGGCTGCTGCGCATCGAGCTGCGCCGCAACGCGATGCCGCTGGTGCTGCCGCTGATCGCCGTGCTGTTCTGGTTCGACTCGTACCGGCCGAGCACGGCCATGCCCGCAGAGTTCGTACTGCGGACGTTCTGGAACATGGGCCAGGGGCACACGATTGTGGACTCCGGGCCGTTCGTGGCCGGGCTGGCGGCCTGGATGGGCTCGCGGGACGGCCGGCGGCACCTGGCCGACCTGGCCGTGACCGCGGCCCGGCCGCGCTGGACGGCGCAGCTGGTCACCTGGACGGCCACCGCGATCTGGGCCGTCGGCGGCTACCTGGTGCTCACCGGCGCGATGTTCGTGGTGTACGGCGTCCAGCACGTGCACGGGGAGCCCCCGTACTGGTGGGTCGTGGTCGGTGCGGTGGCGGTGGCCGCGTTCAGTGCGGCCGGGTTCGCGGTGGGCGCGTTCTTCCCGAGCCGGTTCGCCGCGCCGGTGGCGGCGTTCGGCGCGTTCCTGGCCATGATGATGTCGTCGCAGACCGGGTTCAGCCACACCAGCGGGTGGGCCTGGCTCCTGCCCACCAACTCCAACGGCAACTTCCAGCCCGACTCCGGGCTGCTGTACCCGTACCTGCCGGACCTGCCGATCGCCCGGATCATGCTGCTGGCCGGGCTGGGCCTGGCCTGCCTGGGGCTGTTCGGGCTGCCCGCGGCGGCGGGCGGGGCCCGGCTGCGGATCACCGCGGCGGCGATCACCGTGGCCGGGCTGGCTGCGACCGGGACCGCAGTCGGCCTGGTCAGCTCGGCTCACCTCGGGCCGCACGGGGTGGTCATCCCGGCCCTGCACGATGCGGCCAACGACCGGCCCACCGCCTACACACCAGTGTGCGGGCGGGCCGACGGCGTGCCGGCCTGCGTGAACCCGGCGTACCGTTCCGATCTGGCCGGCGTGACCACGGCCCTGACCCCACTGGTGCGGGAGTGGTCCGGCCTGCCCGGGGCACCGGCCCGGGTGACCCAGATCCCCGCAATCTACGACCCCGGGGAGGGGCAGGCCGGTCAGGCCATGACGCCGCGCGGCCAGCCGTCCGTGCTGGGGATCCCGCTCGGAGCCCTGGGCCTGCCGGGCGCGTTCGGCTGGACCGGCACCGAGGTCAGCCGGCAGCTCCGGTTGCTGGCCGCGCACGCCTTCGTGGGTGCCGGCGCTGGCGTGGGCACCCCGGCCCAGCAGGCGGTGGAGGCCGCGCTGCTGCAGCACGCCGGCGTGCCGATCGCCGAACAGCCGCAGCTGCGCACCTCGATCGGGCTGCCGTCCTGGGCGCGGCCCGGCACCGACCTGGCCCACGGTCCCGGCCCGGCGACCGGGCCGGTCTACGCCGCGGCCCGGCGGCTGGCCGCGCTGCCACCGGGAGCCCGGCACGCCTGGCTCGCCGCCCATCTGGCCGCCCTGCGCTCGGGCCGGCTCACCCTGTCCCAGCTCACCCTGTCCCAGCTCACCCAGGCCCAGCGGCCATGACCGCCACCGGCCTGCACGACCCGGCGGCGGCCGGGGCGGTTCCGGCCCCGCGGGCCCGGGCCGCCCGGGGCCTGCTGCGGCTGGTGTGGCTGCACGGGATCAGCCGCCGCGTCCCGATCACGCTGGCGTTGCTGCTGGCCGTGGGCGCCCTGCTCTGGTGCGCGCTGCACTGGCGGTGGAACATGGCCGGCGGCGCGGCCGCGCACCAGGTGATCCCCCTCACGGTGGAGTTCGGCGCCGCCGCGCTGGCCGCGGTCAGCACCTACGGGCCGTTCGGGGAGGCCGAGCGGGCCACCGGCCGGTGGCTGCCGTACCTGCGACTGGGCGCGGCGGTCCTGGTCACCGCGGTGGCGTTCGGGTTCCTGGCCGCCGGCGCGACCGGCGGACAGCTGCCGGGCGGGACCGGCACCCTGCTGCGCGACCTGGCCGGGATGACGGGCCTGGGCCTGCTGTCGGCGGCCGCCCTGGGCGGGGCGTTCGGCTGGACCGGACCCATGGCCTACCTGCTGGTCACGGAGATCGCGCTGACCGGGCATCCGACCACCCCGTGGGTCTGGGCCGCCCGCCCCACCAGCGACCTGGGCGCGGCCCTGTGCGCGGCGGCGGTGTTCGTGGCCGGGCTGGCCGTGGTCACCACATTCGAGGCCCGCGACAGCCGGACGCGCGCCACCGAGTAGGGCCCTGCTCGCGGTGAGCGTTGGGGACGCAGATCACGGGCCGATGACCGGCAGCGAGAGGACGGCCGGGTGGTCCGGGCCGTGGGTGATCTCGATCGTGACCGGGACCAGGCGGGTGGCGCTGGCCAGCGGCTCGCTGGTGCCGGTGTTACGCAGGTAGCGGGGGTGGGCACCGCCGGAGACCTGGACGCGCAGGCGGTGTCCGGGGCTGAACCGGTGGGCGGTGGCACCCATGGGCACCACGATGTCGGCCGGCGCTGAGTCGTGGGTCTCGGTCTGGGCTTGGGCTCCGAGGCGGATCAGTCCGTCGCAGATGTCCCAGGACCGGCCCCGGGTATCGACGTCGCAGAGTCGGGCGAACACGTCGAAGTGCGGGTGGCTGGCCGAGACCCGTAGTCGCAGGCTGACCGGGCCGATCACTTCGAGCGGCTCGCGCAGCGGCGCGCCGGTGAAAACGAGCACGTCGTCCCGGGCCTCCAGCGCGTTGTTGCGGCGCGGCCGGGCGGGCCGGGCATCCATCTGCGGGCCGCCCACCGACGGCGTGGGCTCAGCCGGGTCATAGCGGAACGTCGAGACCGCGGCCTGGTCCGCCGGGGTGCTGGCCAGCGTGCCGTCGCCGTGCAGGTACCCCGGCTGATCCTGGGTCTCCGGCGGCCAGGCGGCCAGGTCACGCCACCGGCCTGGCCCGCCCATGGTGCCGACGTGGACCCGCACCGGCGATGTGGCCGGGCCCCGGTCGGGCTCACCCGGGCCTTCGTCCAGGTGGGTCCGGAACCAGTCGAGCGCCTCGCCGAAGACCAGCGGCAGGTCCTCGGTGAAAGCCGACGCATGCGTCCACGGGCCGACGACCAGCCGCGCCGGCCTGCCCGCCGCCCGCAGCTGGGCGTAGGCGGCCAGGGTCGCGTCCAGGCACGGATCCCGCCAGCCGGAAAGCAGGCTGACCGGCGGATCCAGCTCGGTGGCCAGCGGGGCGCGCCGTGGCGTCCAGTACGGATCGCCGAGATCGGGGTGGGCCAGCCAGTCCTCGAAGAACCCAGCTCGCTGGCCGAGCACCGGCGGATAGGCGTCGGCCAGCGGCAGCACCCTCACGGCCCCCCGGAGCCGTACCGCCAGCCGGGTCAGGGCCCGCAGCAACGGCCGCAGACCGCGCTCCATGGACAGCATCATCGCGGTGGCGGTCAGGGTGGCCTCCAGGGCGAAGGCCCCGCCCGGGAACAGGAAGGTGGAGAAGTCGTTCGACCCGACCTGGACGGCCATGGCCTTCAGCTCGGGGGGCGGGCTGGCGGCCAGGGCCCACTGGGTGTAGCCCAGATAGCTGGCGCCGACCGTGCCGAGCCGGCCGTGGAACCAGTCCTGGTCACGGAGCCAGGCCACGGTGGCCTGGGCGTCGGCCGCCTCGTGGCGGAGCGGGTCGAGTACCCCGCCGGACCCGCCGGTCCCCCGGCAGCTCTGCAGGATCACATGAAAGCCCTGCCGCGCGAACAGCGCGCCGTACAAGTAGTCCCAGATGAGGCCGCGCCCGTAAGGCGACCGGACCAGCAGCGTGGGGACCGGGCCGGCCACGTGCGGCCAGTAGTGGTCGGTGAGCAGCCGGACGCCGGCAGCGGCCGGCACCTCGATGTTCCGCTCGACCGTCACCCCGCACACCGGTGCGGGCAGTTCCCGGCGCGACCGCCACAGCAGAAGCCGCACGTGCCGGGGCAGCCGTTCCCCGCGCGTCACCTCAACCTGCTCCACCGCATTCCCCGTCACCGCATTCCCCGTCATCGCGCTCGCCACCCGTCCCTCGTTATCTGCGTACGTTGTTCGCAATTAAACTGTACGCGATCGGGAGTGGGGTCGCCGTCGAATATTTCGCGGTGGGCGGTGGCAGCTAGCTGCTCCGGCTCAGCTGAGGTCGGTCTCGCTGATCGGGACCAGGTGCGGGCTCTGGGTGGGGTCGGGGGCGCTGCGGTCGAAGCGGACCCGGCCGTGGCGGCCGCTGAATTCCAGGGTGGCCAGCAGGTTGGGGAACCAGGGTCCCTTGGTCAGCTGCCAGCTGAGCTGGGGCGACGGCACCCGGGCCAGGCGGACCAGCGCGCCGCCGATCAGCGCGCCGAAACGGGACGTGACGATGCGCTGCAGCTGGCGGAAGTTGTTGGGGAGCAGGTTGTGGATGGGCGAGCAGACCAGCTGGTAGACCCGGGCCGCGGAGCTGGTCCCGGCGAGCAGGCCGACCTCGGCCAGGTAGCTGTGGTGGACGTCGCCGCCGAGCATGGTCACCGAGGCGGGCGCGGTGCCCCGCGCCCCGGTGGCCAGCTCGGTGAGCAACTGCTCGAACGCGGTGAACGAACGGCCGAACGCCGCCCAGTGCTCCAGGTCCCCAGCCCGGCGGATCGCCTCGCCCAGCGGGATGAAACGGCGGCCCCAGGCCCCGGCGGCGACGGCCTCGTTCCAGGCCTCCAGGTCGTGGATGCCGCGGGCCAGCAGGACCGGCAGCGACGAGGCCAGCACCACGTGATCCCAGTCACCGGCCACCGACTCGGTGACCCACTGCCACTCGGTGTCGCTGACCATCTGCCGCAGTTCCCGCCCGGTCTCACGGCGGGCCGGGCCCGAGATCCGGGGCTGGCCGTGGCCATCGTCGAGGACCCGGCCGCTGCGCGAGTCGATGACCACCAGCCGGACCCGCCCGAGCGCGCGCCGGAAGCTCCACTGGATGCCTTCGGGAGACTCGTCGGCCCGCTGGGCGAAGTCGCGGAGCAGGGGCGCGGCGTCGCCGGCCTCCCGCACCTGGCGGAACAGGTCGTCCTTGGCCAGGTCCTCCGGGGCCAGGTTGCCCAGGTGCTGGTAGATCCAGTAGCTCATGTAGGCGCCGTCGATCCGGTCCCGCCACCACGGCTTGGCCAGGAAGTCGCGGCGCCAGGCGGCGGAGGTGTTCCAGTCGTCGTGCACGTCGTGGTCATCGAAGATCATCGCGGTCGGGACGACCGACAGCAGCCAGCGCACGGCCGGACCGCTCCACGCCTCGCGGTACAGGAAGCAGTACTCGGCGAAGTCGGCCACCTCGCCCCGGGGCGGGGACGACGGCTCCCGGGCCGACGGGTCACGGCGGTTGCGGACGAAGTCCCGGGTGGCCGGCCCGATCTCGTCCGCGTACACCTGGTCGCCGATCAGCAGCATGATGTCGGGCCGGCGCTCCGGCGGCGCGTCCAGCAGGTCGAGGGCCAGCGCGCCGAGCGCGTCCGCGCCATGGTCCTGCTCGCCCCGGCCCCGCCGCCACCGCGCCCGGTTCAGCTCGGCGATCCGGCATGAGCCGAACGTCAGGTGCAAGGGCCGGTCCGGGTCCAGGGTCCGGATCACGCTGGCCGGAAAGGGCGTGTCCGGTTCCGGCCAGCATACGGTCCCGTCCAGGCGGACCTCGTATTCGTAGCTGTGCCCCGGCTGAAGACCTTCGATCAAGGCCAGCGCGTAGTGGTGCCCGGCGACCTCGAACGTGGCCAGTTCGTGGTCCAGAATCCGCACCTGGCAGGCGCGGTCGGTCTCGACCCAGATCGTGGCCGCGGTCTCGCCCACGTAGCGCAGCAGCGGGCCCAGTACGAGGACGGGTACCTGCCCGCCGCCATCACTCATGCCGCTCTTTTACCCGACGTGGGCGCCTTTGTGCTAGCTGAAACTGTTAACCGGGGCGGTGACCACGGCCGGGGCGGCCTGTCGCGGCGTCCGGAACAGCCAGCCGCAGATCGCGGCCAGGATGACCACGAAGATGCAGTAGAACCAGAACACCGGGGTCACGCCCTGGCTGATGGTCAGCCCCAGCTGGTTGGCCTGGGCGCTGGAGATGCCGAACTGGGTCGGTGAGACCGCCTCGCCCAGCTGGGCCAGGGCCGAGATGGCCTGGGCGATCATCGGGATGACGGCGCCAGCCAGCAGCACGGCGCCCAGCCGCAGCGGCCGCCACAGGGTCGCCGCCACCGCCACCAGGACCAGGGCCACCATCACCGCGACGTCGCCGGCGATCACGGCGGCCGGGTTGGAGAAGGCGTTGCCTGCGGTCAGCGAGTGCACCATTCCGGCCGTGGTCCGCAGCGTGTAGCTGTCCCAGGACGGCGCGAACGTGATCGCCGCCCCGAGCGCGGCCAGGGCCGCGATGGCCACGGCGAGGATGGACCGGCGGGCCGCCGGGTTCTGCCAGCGGGACGCCGGGCGCGGCTGGTAGGCCCCGTAGGCGGGATGAGCGCCGTACGGGCCAGCGGCCGGAACCGGCGCGGGGGCCGGGCCGGGGGTGGGAGCCGGGCCGGGGGTGGGAGCCGGGGCCGGGCTGAACGTGGACCGGATCTGGGCCAGCGAACGGCGGAAGAAGCCGGCCTGCAGGGGCAGCGCCACCACCGAACCGGCCGCGCAGGCGACCCAGCCGATCAGGCTCAGGGCCAGGCCCGCGCCCATCAGGTGCGCGCCGCCCGCGATGACCTGACCGGCGTCGGCGAAGAACAAGCCGAACGTCACGATGGACAGGCCCAGGCTCAGCATGACGCCCACTTTGAGGCGGGCCCCGCCGAGCAGGATCAGGACCAGGCTGGCGGTCCAGCCCGCGAGGTAGAACACGTGCGGAATGACCTGAGACGCCGAGCTGGCCAGGCTGGACCCACCCAGGTAGGCCGGGAACAGGCCCGCGATCCCGCAGATGATCCCGGCCGCGAGCAGGCCCGCGGCCAGCAGCGCGCGGGTACCCAGCCCGCCGAGGCGGCCAGCGGTCTTGGCGGGCGGGCTGACCATGGTGATGGTGCCGGGCGCCTCGAGCGCGTTGTAGCGCGCCCACGCGCCCTGCCAGCCGTCCGGGGTGTCCGGCCACCACTCGATCGACGGCGGCCGGGGGGTTCCGGCGGGCCAGATTCCGTAGAAGCCTGACCCGTGGCCCAACTCGAAGTTGGCTCCCCGGTAAAGAATGCTCTCGGTCTCCGGCACGGTGCGGGCCCTTCCTGGTGATGCGGTGTGGCCAGTCCTTCTCCCCCGCACCCCACCCTAGGAACCCGGGCTGCATGACGCCTGAACATCCCCTGAGATGTTCCTGACCCGAGGTGGTCAGCGACGGCCGACTGACACCTGTCAAATGTCGAAGGCAGCTGGGTGTCCGTCCGGCATCTGTTACTACCGCTGGTCAGCAGGGGTCATTTAGGGTCGGGAGAGAATTGGCGGCGACCGATGGAAGGACAGACCCGTGAGCGATGACCGGGGCGCGGCCCGTTTCGCAGGGGTGTACGCGGCGACCACGACACCGTTCCGGGACGACGGGTCGGTCGACTTCGACCTGTTCGGCAAGCACTGCGCGTGGCTGGCCGATGAGGGTGTGGCCGGCCTGACGCCGAACGGCTCGCTGGGTGAGTACGAGACCCTGACCGAGTCCGAGCGGGCCCAGATCGTGACCGTGGCCATCGAGGCGGTCGGCGGCCGGATCGCGGTCGTGCCCGGAGTCTCCGGCAAGTCGGCCCGGGAGGCCACCCGGTGGGCGGAGCAGGCCGCCGAGGCGGGCGCGCCGGCGGTGATGTCGCTGCCGCCGACCTCGCACAAGCCAACCGACGATGAGGTGGTGGCCCACTACCGCGAGATCGCCCAGGTCGGGCTGCCGATCATTGCCTACAACAACCCGTTCTCAACCCGGGTCGACCTGACCCCGCCGCTGCTGGCCCGGCTGGCCGAGGTCGAGCAGGTGCAGGCGGTCAAGGAGTTCTCCCAGGATTCGCGGCGGGTGGCCCAGATCCTGGAGCAGGCCCCGCGGCTCGAGGTCATCTGCGGCTGCGACGACACGCTGGTCGAGGCGGTGCTGCTCGGCGCGACCGGCTGGATCGCCGGGTACGTGAACGCATTCCCGGCCTCCTCGGTGCGGCTGTTCGACCTGGCCACGGCCGGGGATTACCCGGCCGCCATGGAGCTGTACCGAAGGCTGCTGCCCGCGCTGCGGTGGGATGCCGATCCACGCTTCGTTCAGGCCATAAAAATCGCTCAGGATGAGGCCGGACGCTACGGCGGCCCGGTGCGCCTGCCCCGCTTGCCGCTGCCCGCCGACGAGGCGGCCGAGGCGCGGGCGGTGGCCCGCGCGGCCGCGGAGGCCTGATGCGGGCGCGGAAGGTCTTCTCCGCCGTCGACAGCCACACCGAGGGCATGCCCACCCGGGTCATCACCAGCGGCCCAGGCGTGCTGCCCGGCGCGACCATGTTCGAGCGGATGCAGTACCTGGTCCGCGAGCGGGACGACCTGCGCACGCTGCTCATGTACGAGCCGCGCGGGCACGCGTCCATGTCCGGGGCGATCTTGCAGCCGCCGACCCGGCCCGACGCCGACATGGGCGTGGTGTTCATCGAGGTGTCCGGGTGCCTGCCCATGTGTGGCCACGGCACCATCGGGGTGGCGACGGTGCTGGTCGAGACCGGGATGGTCGAGGTCACCGAGCCGACCACGGTCATCCGGCTGGACACCCCGGCCGGCCTGGTCGAGGCGTCGGTGGCGGTCAGCAACGGCCGCGCGACCTCGGTGACCATCCGGAACGTCCCGTCCTACCTGCACCTGCGGGACGCTCAGGTCAAGGTGCCCGGGCTGGGTGAGCTGACGCTGGATGTGGCGTTCGGCGGAAATTTCTACGCGATCCTGCCCGCGACCTCGGCCGGGCTGGAGGTCGAACGGCGCCTGCACGACCAGATCGTGGCCACCGGACTGCAGATCATGGATGCGGTCAGCGAACAGCTCGAGTTCACCCACCCCGAGAATCCGGATATTGCCGAATGTCGGCATGTGGTGCTCACGGCCCCCGCCGAGGGTGACCGGCCCGCCCGGGCCGCGGTGGCCATCAACCCCGGCTGGGTCGACCGCTCCCCCTGCGGCACCGGGACATCGGCCCGGATGGCCCAGTTGGCCGCGCGTGGTGAACTGGCCATCGGCGAGGACTTCGTGCACGGCTCCCTGATCGGCACCACGTTCACCGGGCGCCTGGTCGACACGACCACCGTGGGCGATTTCCCGGCGGTGGTCCCGACCGTACGGGGCCGGGCCTGGGTGACCGCGATGGGCCACTACCTGCTCGACCCGGACGACCCGTTCCCGGCCGGGTTCCTGATCGGAGACCGTTCCTAAGCTGGCCAACGGCCCCCGCTGCGGCGCATGGGCGGGGCCTCAGGGGACCGCCGACGGCGTGGTCAGGTAGTGGCGCCCAGCCGGAGTGGTCCAGCGCATGACGCCGGGTGCGGGCTGCTCGAGCCGCCAGCCTTCGGATTGTTTACAGCGGTGGTGGTGACGGCAGAGCGGCGCCAGGTTGCATTCGCAGGTCCGACCGCCCTGGTCGTAGGGGGTGGTGTGGTCGAGATCGCAGCGGGCGGCGGGATTCCGGCAGCCCGGGGCGGCGCAGGTCGGAGTGCGCGCCCAGATGAGGTGCTGGAGACTCCGGCTGGGCTGGTAGCCGGTCTCGTGGTGGCGGTGGTCGCAGTCG
>DASXJM010000199.1:0-10774 GCA_036497405.1 Streptosporangiaceae bacterium
CGCAGATCGAGCACGCGGGAGGACGTGATCATGGGCACGGTGGTGGCTCACCGCCCCCCGAACGCACCGAAGGCCAGCCCCTTGACGAGGTACTTCTGGAGCGCGATGACCAGGATGACCGTGGGCACGATCGCGATCGCGGCCCCCGCCATCATGTAGCTCCAGTACGAGCCGTACTGACCCTGGAGTTCACTGAGCCCCAGGTTGAGGGTGTAGAGGTTTTCGTTCTGGGTCGCCACCAGCGGCCACAGGAACTCGCCCCACATGGCGATGAACGTGAAAACGGCCAGGACGGCCACGCCCGCCCGGACCAGCGGGAGCATGACCCGCAGGAAGATCCACAGCTCGGAGGCGCCGTCCAGGCGCGCGGCCTCGCGCAGTTCCTCGGGGGTGGTGCGGAAGAACTGCCGCATCAGGAACGTCCCGAACGCGGTGAAGGCGAGCGGGAAAATGAGCCCGAGGTAGGTGTTGTAGATGTGCAGTGATTTGGCGATCAGGAACAACGGGACCAGCGTGGCGCTGGCCGGAATGAGCAGCGTGGCCACGTAGAGGCTGAACAGCTTGTCCCGACCGGGGAACCGCAGGCGCGCGAACGCGTACCCGGCGGTGGTCGAGGCGACCAGGACGACGAGGACGTCGCCGACCGACATGATCAGGCTGTTGATCAGGAACCGGCCGAACGGGAAGAAGTCCCAGGCCTGCCGGAAGTTGCCCCAGGTCCAGTGGTAGCCAACGAAGAAATTGCTGGTGATGGCGTTGGCCTCGGGCTTCAGGGCGGTCGACAGCATCCACAGAAACGGGAACAGGCACACGAAGGCCGCCGCCCAGATGATGACGTTCAGCACCACCCGCCGGATGGACCGGGCGACCCGGCGGCGCGACCGCGCGGTCGGGGCGGCCGCCCGCTCGCGGGGGGCGGCCATCGAAACCGGATCAGTGCTCATAGTGCACCAGCCTCCGCTGAAGCATGAACATCAGCCCGGTGACGATGAGGATCATGAACGCCAGCAGAACGGCGATCGCCGACCCGTCACCCAGGCGGAAGTACTGGAACGCGTCGTCATAGAGCTGCAGGACGAGCGTGGTCGATGAATTGCCGGGACCGCCGTTGGTCAGGATGTAGGCCTGCGTGAACACCTGGAACGAGGTGATCAGCGTCATCAGCGTCCCGAAGAAGATCAGCGGCGACAGCAACGGCAAGGTGATCTTGAAGAACTGGCGGATCGGGCCGGCCCCGTCGATCGCGGCCGCGTCGTACATGGTGTCGGGAATGTTGGTCATGCCCGCCACGAACAGGATCATGTTGTAGCCGAAGCCCAGCCACAACGACATGATGATGATGGAGGGCATCGACCAGTCGCTGGAGCTCAGCCAGGGAACGGGGCCGAGACCGACCCAGCCCAGCACCGTGTTGAAGATGCCGTTCTGGTTGTAGATCAAGGCCCACAGCAGCGAACTGGCCACCAGCGGGGTCACCACGGGCAGGAAGAAGGCGATCCGCAGGAACGCCTTGCCCTTGACCGCCCGCATGCGCGGGCCGAGCAGCGCCGCCAGCGTCAGCGACACGACCAGGTTGAGGGGCACGTAGGCGCCCACGAAGTACAGGACGTTGAGCACGATCCGCCAGAAGCCGTAGCTGGACAGGACGTTGCCGTAGTTGTGGAGCCCGACGAACCGGGTCCGCCCGCCCTGCAGGGGCCAGTTGAAGAAGGACACGTAGATGGCCAGGGCCATCGGGATCAACGTGAACAGCGTGAAGCCGGTCAGGTTGAGCGACAGGAACCCGGCCGCGGTGCGGGTATCGCGGTTCAGCCGCCGCGGGCGGCGCCCGGGCGCGGGCCGGCCGGTGAGGCCAGCCCGCGACCGGGACTCGAGCACACCAGTTCTGCTCGCCATGGCCACGCCTTATCCGCCGCTGCCCGGAAGGATCGCGCTCAGGTCACCCGGAGACACGCCCTGGCCGCTGCCGGAGGCCGCCGCCACTTCCTGGGCGTACTGCTTGGCGCTGATCTGACCGGACAGGACCAGCGGGGTGTCCTTCGACAGCGCGGTCTGGAACTGCGCCCAGTTGGTCGTGACCTCCTGCGGCTCGGCCTTCTTCAGCGCGGTGGTGATCGCGGCCTCGGTGTCGGCGCCGGCGAAGTTGCCCCACGAGGAGTCAGCCGCGAGCCGGGCCGGGAACGCCCGCCCCTGGCTGCCCGCGTAGGTCAGCGCCTCCTGGTTGACCAGCACGGTCAGGGCCTTGAAGGCGGCATCGGGGGTCCTGCAGTCCTTGGTGATGCCGAAGCCGGAGCCCTCGTTGTACGAGTGCACCCCGTCGGGTCCGGCCGGGAACTCGACCCAGCCCACCGGGAAGCTGGACTGGCCCTTGATGTCGATCAGGTCCCACGGGCCGTTGACTTCCATGCCGATCTTGCCGGTGTCGAACTCCTGGCTGGACCAGCCGGGCGCGGTGGAGTAGGGCGGGGTGACGTGGTCCTGGTAGGCCAGCTCGGCCTGGGCCTGGATGCCCTTCACGAAGGCCGGGTTGGTCACGTTGAACTTGCCGTTCTGGACGTAGGCGTCCGGGGTGCCGCTGAGGTCGTAGGCCAGTTCCAGGGACAGGGAGGTCCCCCCGAGGGTGACCGGCAGATAGCCGTAGTCACCGCCACCGGTCAGCTTCTTGGCGTCCTGGACGAACTGGGCCCAGGTCCAGCCGGGCTGCGGGTACGGCACGCCCTTGGCCTTGAACAGGGCCTTGTTGTAGGTGACGACGACCGGCCCGAAGTCGTAGGGCAGGGCGAGCAGGTTGCCGCGGGAGGACAGTTCCTTGATCATGGTCGACTCGAACGGCGACAGGCTGTACTTGTACTTCTTGATCAGGGAATTCAGCGGCATGAACAGGTTGCCCACCGACCCGACGTAGCCGAACTGCAGCCCGGCGATGCAGGACATCGAGTGGGTCGAGGCCTCGATCGGCAGCTTGGTCCAGAAGTTCGTGAAGCTGGTGGTGGTCAGCGACACGCTGAGGTTCGGGTAGGTCTTCGAGACCAGGTCGGCGTTGTGCTTCCAGACCGCGGCCTCGCCCGGGCTGCCGACCCAGAACGACCAGCTGATGTTCCCGGACGGGCCTCCCGAACTCGAACCGCCCGATCCGCCGGAACTGCAGGCGGCCACCAGCACCGCGGCCGCCGCCGCAACGGCGCCGAGCGCGTAGCGCACTCCGCGGGGTCTGAAGCCCGTTGGCTTTCTCATCATTGCCGTTGTCTCCCTTCGTCAGGGCCGCGTTGGGCCCCCGCGCGAGGTGTTTCGGGGTATGGCTGGGCTACGCACGGCCGTCGGCGCGCGCGTGCTGTGGGACGGGTTTGGTTACTGGCCGGTTTATTGGCCGGGGGCTAGGAACAGCTCGACGACGGGCACGTCGACGTCGGGCTGGCGGACCGGGAGGTTGAGGGTGAGCACATCGGTCCCGAGGGTGGCCATGGTGGTGTTCTGCGCCTGCTGGGCCGGGTCGATGACCTCGGTGGCGATCTCCGACCCGTCGTGCAGGAACTGGGCGAAGGTCACCTTCCCGGCCAGGCCGGCCAGGTGGACGTGCCGGAACGGCCAGGCGAACAGGTGCAGGTACAGCCGGTCGCCGCGCCGGGTGTAGCGGCAGTCGGCGGGCGGGGTGAAGCGGGCCGGGCCGGCGCCGTAGATGGAGCGGGCGTTCGGGCCGGTCCAGGCGCCGATGGCGGCCAGGGTCTCGACCGCGCGGGGCTCGAACTCGCCGCGGGCGGTGGGGCCCACGTTGAGCAGCAGATTGCCGTCCTTGGCGACGCCATCGACCAGCATCCGGATGAGCTGGCCGGAGGTTTTCCAGTCCAGGTTGTCCCGGTCATAGCCCCAGCTGCCGTTGAGCGTCTGGCACGCCTCCCACAGCCGTCCGCCGTCGGCCAGGGAGCCGGCCGGCTGGTACTGCTCGGGCGTCACCACGTCGCCGTCGAGGTCCAGGCGGTCGTTGACCACCACCTCGGGCTGCAGGGAGTAGACCAGGTCCAGCAGTTCCGGCGAGCGCCAGTCGTCCCGGCCCTTCCCGCCCCAGGTCCGGCCCGGGTAGGAGAAGTCGAAGAACAGGTAGTCCACCTGGCCGTAGCCGGTCAGCAGTTCCCGGACCTGGCCGTGCAGGTAGTCCGTGTAGCGGGCCACGTCGCGGTCCTTGGCGGCGGTCCTGGCCTGCTCGTCGTCACGCTGGGGGTGCAGGCCGTCGATCGGGAACGACGGGTGGTGCCAGTCCAGCAGTGAGTGGTAGAAGCCGATGCGCAGGCCCTCGGCCCGGAACGCCTCCACCCAGGGCCGGACCAGGTCGCGCCCGGCCGGGGTGTTGGTCGCCTTGAAGTCGGTGAGAGCCGAGTCCCACAGACAGAATCCTTCGTGGTGCTTGGTGGTCAGCACCGCGTACCGCATCCCGGCCTGGCGGGCCAATGCCGCCCACCGCCGCGGATCGTAGCGGTCCGGGTCGAAGTGGTCGAAGTAGCGCTGGTAGGCGGCGTCATCCAGCCGCTCCCGCTGCTTGACCCACTCGTGCCGGGCCGCCACGGAGTACAGCCCCCAGTGGACGAACAACCCGAACCGGGCCTCTTTCATCCACCGCAGCCGGTGCCCACGGTCTCGGCCTGCGTCCTGTTGCTGCACGGCTTACCTCCGCCCACATCATTGGGGGGATTTCCGGATACATCTAATGTAAATGTTCCGTTCATCACTGGCTAGCCTCTAATGTCCGACTTTCTGAAAAGACATAACTGCATTTCAGTATTGAATGTCGAATACTTAGGCGAATTAGTCGCCCCGAAGAACTTATCTCTGGGCTGCCAAACAGTAGATGTTTGACCGTGGGCGGCGTCCGGCTCGGTCGAACGGTTCGCGGCCGGCGGCCAGTTAACTCATGACGCGCCCGAACGCAAACCTCCTACGATCAAGAGCATGACGACCGCCGGATCCGAGCCGCGCTGGCTGGGACGCGTCGATCGCTGGACCCGGTCCCACGGCTGGGCGGCCGACATCCTGGCCACCCTGACCGCGCTCGTGGTGCTGGGCACGCTATCGGTCAGCGGGGCGCAGGGGATCAGCTGGCCGACCGGCTGGATCATCACCCTGATCACCTGCTTCGCCGTGCTGCACCTGACCGTTGCGCTTCGGTCCCGCGCGCCCGAGATCGCGTACGTTGTTGCCGCGTTGGTCATGCTGGTGATCGTCCTCGCCCCGGATGGCCGGGTAACCAATCAGGTCGCCGGCGGTCCTGGTCACGTGCCGGCGCTGTTCCTGCCGTCCAGCCTGGTGTTCCTGCTGGACCTGTACAGCGTCGCCGCACGGACCGACGCCGTCCGCAGCCGCATCGCGCTGGCCGTCGCGCTGGCCGGTGCGGCCATCGCGACCGGCGCCACGGCGGACGCGTTGCGCCAGTTCACCGCGGGCGGCTGGCTGGTCGGGATCTACGTCCTGCTCGGCCTGGCGACGGCGGTGCTGATGACCTGGAACCTCGGCCGGTTCGCACAGGTGAGGCGGCGCCGGGCGCTCGTCGAACGGGCCGAGTCCGCGCGCCTGGCCGTCCTGGAGGAGCGCGCCCGGATCGCCCGCGAGATGCATGACATCGTGGCTCACTCGCTCGCCGTCATCGTGCGGCAGGCCGAGGGCGGGGCGTTCGTCGCCGCCCAGAGCCCGGACCAGGCCGGGCAGAGCCTGCGCACCATCGCCGACACCGGACGCGAAGCGCTGGCCGACATGCGCGGCCTGCTCGGTGTGCTCCGCGATTCCCGTGCCGACGCCGCCGGCCTCGCGGACAGCGCGAACCCCGGGGACGTCCCGAACGCGCCGCGGCCGACGCTGGCCGACCTGCCGCGGCTGGTGGCCGGCGTGCGCCGCACCGGGATCGACGCCGAGCTGACCGAGTCCGGCGAGGCGTTCGCGCTCGGCGCGGCCACCGAGCTGGCGGTCTACCGGCTGGCGCAGGAAGGGCTGACGAACGCGGTCAAGTACGCCGGCCGGCCGGCCCACGTCGCCGTCGGGCTCATCTGGGCGCCGACCGAGCTGACCGTCCAGGTCGTCGACGACGGCCGCGGTTCGGACGCGCCGGTCCCGGGTTCGGGTGCCGGGCTGCTGGGGCTGGGCGAACGAATCGCCGCGGTGGGCGGGACGTTCAGCGCGGACCGGCTCGAGCGGGGGTTCCGCGTCCGGGCTTGCTTCGCGCGGCCGACGGCGGGCGGCCGCCCGTGACGATCCGCGTCGCGCTGGTCGACGACCAGGAGCTCATCCGCACCGGCCTGGCCATGGTGATCGACGCCTGCGACGACCTGGCCGTCGTCGTCCAGGCCCGCGACGGGGCGGAGGCGTTCGAGCGGCTGGCCACGACCACGGTCGACGTCGTCCTGATGGACGTCCAGATGCCGCGCCTGAATGGTGTCGACGCGACCGCCGCGATCACCGCGCGGGCCGGCGCGCCGAAGGTGATCATCTTGACCACGTTCGACCTGGACGAGTACGCCTACGCAGCGCTGCGCGCCGGCGCGAGTGGCTTCCTGCTCAAGGATGCCTCGGCCGCCGACGTCCTCGGGGCGATCCGGACGGTGCACTCCGGCGACGCGGTGATCGCCCCGTCCACGACCCGACGGATGCTCGAGCATCTGGCCGCCGCCGAACCGCGCGCGTCGTCCGCTGAAGCACTGTCTGTCCTCACCGACCGCGAGCGCGAGGTGCTGGTCGAGATGGCCAGCGGCCACGCCAACGCGGAGATCGCCCGGGCCCTGTACCTGTCGGAGGCGACGGTGAAGACGCACGTCGGCCGCATCCTGGCCAAGCTCGGCCTGCGCGACCGGGTCCACGCGGTGATCTTCGCGTACGACCAGGGTCTGGTCCGCCCGCGGTAGCGGTCCTACCGTAGGCGGACGCGATCTAGATCGCGGTCTGACGCGCTGCGGCCCCCGACGTCGCAGGCTGGGAACATGATTTCCGGGCGCCCGACCATCCGTACGATCCCCACCCGCGTCCTTGGCGCCGCGGGCCTGATCTGGGCGCTGGCCTACGTCCCGATCCACGTCTACTGGGCCCTCGGCGGGACGAGCGCGCCGATCGGCATCACCGGGGCGCAGTCCGGCTTCCGGGCCGCCAACTGGGGTGCCTGCGTCGTCATCGTGGGCGCCGGCCTGACCTGCCTGTCGCTGACCCGGCGCTGGGGCGAGGCGCTGCCCGGCGGGCTGCGGCGTGGCGTGGCCTGGGTCGGCGGGCTGTGCGGTCTGGCCCACTGGCTGCTGTACACGACGTTCTGTGCGCTGCGGGTGGCCGGCGTCGTCGGCTACCCGATCGACGCTGATGCGTCGCCGCGCCAGTTGCGCGCGTTCGACTGGGCCAACCTGGGTTACTTCGAGCTGTGGTTCGGGGTGATGGGCGCCCTGCTGATCATCTGTGCCATGCGCAGCGCCGCCCTCGACCGGCTCTCACCGCGCCCGCCGGTGCGGCCGATCCGGCGGGTCGGCATCGCGGCCAGCCTGGCCGGCCTCGCCGTCCTGCTGTGGGGCGTGTTCACCTTCGACCCGTGGACATTCGCCGGCCTGGGCCCAGCCGTCCTCGGCGTCGGCCTGCTGCTCTCCTTCGCCCCGCCGAAGAACCCCCGCCCGGGCGGGGCAGATCTTGCTGCTCCGCCAAACCGTCAGAGTCTGAACCACCAGGAGTAATCATGGCCCGCATCCCCGTCCCCACCACCGAATCCGCCTCCCACGCCGCCCGCCAGCTCACCCCGGCCGGGCGCTGCACGGAGCACGCCAAGGACAACATCAGGGTCAGCCGGCGCGCGGCCTACGCGGCGTTCGGCTGGGTGCTGGCCTTCGTCGCCTGGCACGTCGTCTGGTACGTCACGGGTCTCCCATTCCCGCATCACCACTATTCGGGTACCGCACGGATTCTCATGTGGGGGGTCGACGCGATCGGCTGGATCATCTGGGCCGTCGGGATCGTGCTGCCGGTGGCGCTGGCCCGGCCCTGGGGTCGCCGGGTCCCCCGGTGGATGCTGCTGTGGGCGGCCTGGGCCGGGTGCGCGCTGCTCGGCGCACGCGGGATCGCGGGTATCGCCGACGACGTGGTGCGCGCGATCGGGTTCTCCCGGGGGCTCACCGGAATGACGGTCGCACAGGTGATGGGCACCGCGCATCCGTCGGCCTGGCAGTCGTTCGCCGAGACGGCGACCGACGTGATCTTCCTCGTCGGCGGCCTGATGTTCGGCCTGGCTGCCCTGACGTACCAGCGCGCCTTCCCGCGTCGCCTCAGCCGCGGATGACGACGGTGCAGGCGGCCGCCAGCAGCGCAGCGATCATGATCTGCTTGAGGCGGCGGGGCGGGGCCGAGCGGGCGACCCGCCAGCCGATGAGAACGCCGCACAGTTCCGGGATTCCGACCATGAGGGCGAGCGGCCAGTCAATCGCTCCGTGGCTGAGGTAGCCCAGGGTGCCCACGCCGGACACGACCACCGCCTGGACCTGGGCCGCGGCCAGCGCGGGCAGAACCGGCGTCCCGGCCACGACCAGCAGCGGAACGGTCAGCAGCGGGCCGCCCACGCCGAGCATCCCGCTGGCGACGGCGACCCCGAGGCCAACGCAGACCAGCAGCGTGGCCGGATGGCGCGGATGGCTGTCCTCGGGACCGCTTCCCAGCGAGCGGACCCAGACGAGCAAGGCGACGATCACCAGGAAGGCGGCGAGGAAGATCCCGAACAACCGTCCCGGCACCACGAAACTGACGAACACGCCGACCGGGGTCCCCACCACAGCGGTGATGGCCAGGATGAGAGCGGCGCGCCGGGTGGCCGGCTGGCGCAGCTGGCCCGAGCGGAGATAGGCGGCGCTTCCCAGTGCTCCGGTGGCGACATGCGTGACGATCGCCGTTCCGGCCACCTCAGCCGGCGGGAGGCCGGTCACGAGGAACAGCCCGACGGTGGCGAGCACCCCGCCCGGGCCGACGGCAGTGATCCCCACTCCCGCCAACAAGCCGAACCCGGCCAGGACCAGCACCAGCGGTATCCCGCTCACTGGGGACGGACTTCCTGAACGCCATCACCCGCGGCCATGCCTTCGAGATTACGGCCGTGCGGCCTATGCCCTTCCATGCCAAAGAAGCATGGAAGTCGCCGTTTCTGTCTTTGACAGCATAAAAAGTGCGACGCAGGCTGCCTGTCATGACGACCGACACTGGCCGAACGGCGCGGAAGCCCTTGGTCATTATTACCGCCGTGGTGGCCGCCGTACTGGTGGCCGTGGCCGCGGTGACCGTATCCGGCCTGCGGAACGCCCCCAGCACCGGCTTCGTGCCGACCGGGAAATCGCCCGGGCCGGACGCCGAGCAGATCACGAGCGCGTTCCTGGCCGCGTGGCAGAGGGGGGACCTGCGGCAGGCCGCCCGCTACACCGATCACCCATTCGCGGCCGGGGCGGCCCTGCTGGCCTATCGCGACCACCTTCACCTGAACCAGCTGACCGGCGCGACTGTGGGCGCCACGCCGGTGGGCGCCGCGCCCACCGGCGGAGCGGGCGGGCCGCGCGAGCACGTCACCTTCACGGTGAACGCTGGTGTGGCGGCGACGGCGGGCGCGAAGACCCTCACCGGCTCGTGGCGCTACCACTCATCCCTGGTCGCTTACCAGCGGCGGGACTCGAAGGCGTGGTACATCGCCTGGGCCCCCGACGTCCTGGCCCCCGGCCTGACCGCCACCACGCACCTGGCCGCCGTGGCCGTGCCCCCGCAGGCCGCCTCGGTCACCGACAGCGGCGGGAACAATCTCGCCTCCTACGGCGACGCCGGGCTGACCACCATCGCCAGCGTGCTGCGCAAGCAGGGCCCACCGCGGGGCCAGGGCCGTCCGGGTCTCTCGGTCGAGCTTCAGACCACCGCGGGCGCGGCGGTGACCAACAGCCAGGCGACCGTCGTCCCGCCGGGCAACGTGCCCAGCGCGCCCACCACGATCAGCGCCCGGGCCGAGGCGGCCGCCCGCCGCGCCGTGGCCCAGCACCAGAACACCTCGATGGTGGCCATCCAGCCGTCAACCGGCAAGATCCTCGCCATCGCCAACAACGACGGCTACAACGACTTCGCGCTCACCGCCGCGGTGGCGCCGGGCTCCACGGGAAAGATCATCTCGGCGACCGCCCTGCTGGCCGGGCACGTCCTCACCCCCGACAGCGACGTCTCGTGCCCGGAGACGTACACCGTGCAGGGGATCACCTACCACAACGACCACAACGAGACCGAGCCCGCCTCGACCTCGATGACCACCGAGTTCGCCCAGTCGTGCAACAACGCCTTCGACCAGTGGTGGCCCCGCCTGGAAGGCGGCCAGCTGGCCACCACGGCCCGGAAGTACTACGGCCTCAACCAGCCCTGGGATCTCGGTATCGGCCAGTCGGCGACCTACTACCACACCCCACCGGACGCCAGCGGATCCGAAGTGGCCATGGAGGCGTTCGGCGACGGAGCGATCTCTGCATCCCCGCTGGCGATAGCGTCCGTATCGGCCACCATCGACACCGGGGTGTTCAAGCAGCCCATCCTGGTGCCCGGAGCCCGGCAGATCACCGCCACCCCGCTCCCCGCCAGCACCGACGCGGGCCTGAAGCAGATGATGCGCGCCGTCGTCACCACCGGAACGGCCGCCGGCCTCGGGTTCGGCCCCGCCGTCTACGCCAAAACCGGCACCGCCGACATCAACGGCCAGGAGCAACCCAACAGCTGGTTCACCGCGTTCGATCCCAGCAAGGACGTCGCGGTTGCCTGCCTG
>DASXJM010000200.1:0-1529 GCA_036497405.1 Streptosporangiaceae bacterium
TGGTCCTTGCACATCAGGTCGACCGGGCCGATCGGGGTCGGGAACTCCCGGCGGACCAGCCGCCAGCCGTCGCCCAGCAGGCCCACCTGCGCGGCCAGCAGTTCCTGCAGGTGCGACTCGACCCCGTCCTTCTTCAGGCCGGGATCGACCCCGAGCTCGACCGAGGTGTCACTGACCACTTCCTCCAGCGTGATGGCCAGCGTCTCGCCCGCCTTGTTGATCACCGTCCACTTGCCGGGCTGCTCGGCCAGCTTGCACGGGGGTGACATCCAGTTCAGTGGCTTGTAGGAGCCGCCGTCGGAATGGACCAGGACCGAGCCGTCGGCCTTGACGATGAGAAGCCGGAGCGCTGACGGGAGGTGGGCGGTGAGCCGGCCGACGTAGTCGACGCTGCACCGCGCGATGACGAGCCGCACGGAAGGCCACTGTAGCGGGCTCGCCCAGCGCACATGCCCGCATAAAGTAACCGGCGTGAGCCCGCGTAGATCCCGGCGTGCCCGGCCGGAACCCGCCCCCTGGCCGCTGGGACCGGAGCGGGCCGAGACCTGGCCGGACGGGGACTGGGTGGTCCGGCAGATCCCGGGCGCCGCCGCCACCAAGGGGTACCGCTGCCCCGGCTGCGACCAGGAGATCACCGCCGGGACCGCGCACGTGGTGGCCTGGCCCGCCGAGGCCCCCGGCGTCGACCTGCGGCGCCACTGGCACCGCACCTGCTGGCAGCGTCGGCTGACCCGCCGCCCCGGCTCCGGCCGCCGCTGATAACCGCGAGTGTCCCCGGGAACGGTGAAGGGCCGGACCCCCCGGGGGGGGCCGGCCCTTCGGCCGTACTAACGCACTAGCTCACTGCTTACTCGGTCCACCAGTCCTCGTCGTCGGCCGCCTTGCCGTTGGCGCCCTGCTTGGCTCCGTTGGCGGCACCGTTGCGGGCCGGCTGGTTCTGCTGCTGCGGCGCCTGCCGCTGCGCCGGGGCCGAGGCCTGCGTGGCGTTGCCGTTGGCCGGCTTGGGCGCCTCCGGGGCCGGAGCCGGCGGGGCGTCGGTGATGGCGGGCCGGGCCGGAGCCGACGGCACCGACGAGGCGGCCGCCGGAGCTTCCATGCCGGGGACGCCGCCACCGAGCAGCTGACGCAGCTGGGCCAGGTGGCTGCTGATGCTGTCCTTCTGGCGGGTGAGGTCGTCGACCTGACGCTGGGCCGCGGCCCGGGACCGGTCGGACTCGGACTTGGTCTCGGCCAGCAGGTGGTCGGCCTGGCTCTTGGCCTGGCTGACGATCTGGTCGGCGTTCTTCTTGGCGTTGCTGACCAGCTGCTTGGCGTGCGAGTCGGCGTCGCGCCGGGTCTGCTCGGCCTGGGCACTGGCCTTGGCCGCGCGCTGCTCGGCGGTGGACGCCCGCTGCTCGGCCTCGGAGACCAGCTTCTGGGTGGCGGCCTGCGCGGCGGACAGCCGCTCGGCCTCCTGACGCTCGGCTTCCTCGCGCCGGGCGGCCAGCTGGATCTCGAACTCGGCCTCGGCCTGGGCCCGCTGGGCCTCG
>DASXJM010000201.1:0-3537 GCA_036497405.1 Streptosporangiaceae bacterium
AGGCGGGCGTGCTGGGTGTGCTCGCCTGCGAACAGGAGGCGGCCGCCGACGGGCTGGCCGAGGAGGTCGGCGTCGGCGGGGGTGGCGCCGGGCGGGAGGTGGGTGTAGGCGCCCTGGGTGTAGGGGTCGTCGGCCCAGGCGGTGACGGCGGTGGCGATCGGGTCCGGGGCCGGACGGCCGATCGCTTCGGACAGGAGGCCGAGGGCCCAGCGGACGGGGGCGTCGGGACCCGCGCCGGCCAGTCGTTCGGCCGCGCTGTGGAACACGAAGAACACCAGGACCGGGTCACCGCTGAAGCTGTCCAGGCCCATGGCCCAGACCATCCACTCACCGGGCTCGCGGGGGAAGATCATCAGGTGCGGGAAGCCGGCCTCGCGCCAGAAGGGTTCGGCGAACTTCAGCGCCACCTTCTCGAACCGGCCGAACCCCAGCCGCTCGATAGCCGCCAGCCGGTCCGGCGGCAACTCGGGCGAAAATCGCAGGTGGCCGCGCTTGAGCACCCCGAGCGGGACCGCCACCACCGCATGCGAGCCTTCCTCGGCCGCACCGTCAGCAGCGAGAACCCGGACCCCGTCCGGCTGGACCGCGATCTCGGCCACCGGGCGCCCCAGCCGCACGTCGACTCCGGCGGCCATGGCTCGCACCAGGCTGACGTAACCCCCGCCGGGGGCGTCGCCGAAGTAGTCGCCAATGTATTCGTCCTCGGTCCACATCCAGCGCAGCGACTGCTGCTCGACCCGGCAGGCCGACTCGGCCTCGACGAAGGCGTACAGCAACTGGCGCGCCCGCACCGCGTCAACGCCGGCGGTCTGGTCGGTGGCCACGAAGGCCTCGATCGCTTCGGCGGCCGACACGTCCGAGGCGTCCGCCCCGAGCCGATCCACCAGCTCGGGCAGGAGGTCGGGGAACCGGTCCAGCAGGCCGAGCAGGTCGGCGGTCTCGGCGTCCGGCAACCGTCGGCCCTCACGCTGGCCGAACGCGGCCATCTCCGGCGTCGGGTTGGCGCTCCGGCACGGCACGCCGGCCAGCCGGGCGAACGCGCGCATCGGGTTGCCGTCCGGCGTGTGGATCCATGATCCGCCCAGGTCGACCGGGGCGCCGTCCAGGTCGGCGGTGTGCAGCCGTCCGCCGATCCGGTCCCGGGCCTCGAGCACGACGCAGTCCACCCCGGCCTGGGTCAGCGCGTTGGCCACGGTCAGCCCGGCGATCCCGGCCCCGGCCACCAGCACGCGTTCGACCGGCCCGGTCACGCCGCCCGGTACGTCCCGGGTCCCGTCGTCAAAGTCTTCGGCCGCCATCAGGCCCCCCATCGGACCGCCCGCCACTGGGGCGAGTATCCACCGGCTGGCCGCCCGGCGGCTAGAGCAGCTGGAGCGGCTGGAGCCTCAGGAGGCGACCGGCGCGCCCGGCCGTGCGTCCGATCGGGCCTGGGCGGCGATCTCGGCCACCAGCTCCAGCGAGCGCACCCGGTCGGCCGGGTCATGCAGCTGGGCGGTGACCATCAGCTCGTCGGCGTTGGTGGCGTCGAGCAACTCGGCCAGGCCGCGCCGGACCGTGTCCGGGGAGCCGACGATGGCCGACCCCCGGCGGGACTCGATGATCTCCCGGTCCAGGTCGGAGTAGGGGTAGGCGGCCGCCTCCTCGGGCGAGGGCAGCGGGCCGGGATGCCCGGTGCGCAACCGCAGGAACGACAGCCCGCTCGGTCCGGCCAGATACCGGGCCCGCTCGTCGGTGTCGGCGCAGACCACGTTGGCGGCGATCATCGCGTGCGGCTCCGGCCGCGCGGCCGACGGCTGGAAGCGCTGCCGGTACAGGGCCAGCGCGGGCAGCGTGTTGACCGCGCTGAAGTGGTGCGCGAACGCGAACGGCAGCCCCAGCAGCCCGGCCACCTGGGCGCTGTAGCCGCTGGAACCCAGCAGCCACAGGCCCGGCATGTTGCCCAGCCCGGGCACCGCCGTGATCGAGGCGTAGGGGTGGCCCTCGGGCCACTCGCCGTTGAAGAACCCGATCAGGTCGCTCAGCTGCTCGGGGAACTCGTCCGGGCCCAGGCCCTCGGGGGACCGGCGCAGCGCGGCCGCGGTGGCCGGGTCGGTGCCGGGAGCGCGGCCGATGCCGAGGTCGATCCGCCCCGGGTGCAGCGCCTCCAGCATGCCGAACTGCTCGGCCACCACCAGCGACACGTGGTTGGGCAGCATGACGCCGCCGGACCCGACATGGATCCGGGACGTGGCCGCGGCCAGGTGGCTGATCAGCACCGGCGGCGCCGAGCTGGCGATGCCGGGCATGTTGTGGTGTTCGGCAACCCAGAACCGCTGGTAGCCAAGTTCCTCGGCCCGCTGGGCCAGCTCGGTGGTGGCCCGCAGGGCCCCGGCCGCGGTCCCGCCGGCGGGGATCGGGGCCAGGTCGAGCACGGACAGCGGCACGCTACGCAGATCGGTCACTCCTGCGCCAACAGCTTGTGTGGCCGGGATCTTCCGGGAAAGGAAGTGAGCATGAACAAGAACCAGGTGGACGCAGCGCAGTGGATGCGGCGGGGGGCCACCGCCATGGCCGTGAGCCGGATGGGGCTGGGCGTGGTCGCGCTGGCCAGGCCGGCTCTGGTGGCCCGGCCCTGGGCGGGGCCGTCCGGGGACAGCCAGGCGGGCCGGGTCCTCGGCCGGGCCACGGGCGCGCGCGACCTGGCCCTGGGCCTGGGCGCGCTGGGCGCCCTGCGCCGCCCGTCCGGCCCGGAGGCCGATCAGACCGCTGCGGCCTGGGTCGGCCTGGCCGGCCTGTGCGACGGAGCCGACCTGCTGATCACCGCGAGTTCATGGCGTCGGCTGCCCGCCGGGGGACGCTGGCTGGTCGCGCTGGCCGCGGGCAGTTCGGCCGTCCTCGGCCTGGCCGCGGCCGCGACGATCAAAGCCCCCGTCCGGTGATGCGACGGCCGAGGCGGGCCGGCCGGGATCACCAGGTGACGGGCAGCTCGTACAGGCCGTAGACGAACCCGTCGTCCTTGACCGGCAGCTGGTCCAGCGGCACCGCCAGCCGCAGCCCGGGCAGCTCGGTGAACAGCGTGCGGTACACGATCTCCAGCTCGGCCCGGGCCAGGCTCTGGCCCAGGCACTGATGCGGCCCGTAGCCGAACGCCACGTGCCGGGGCACCGGCCGCCGGTCCGGGTCCAGCCGATCCGGGTCCGGGAACTGAGCCGGATCACGGTTGGCGGCCAGCAGCGAGATGATCACGCCCTCGCCCGCCCGGACCGGGGTCCCGCCGATCGCGGCGTCGGTCAGCGCGAACCGGCCGGTACCGATGTCGGCGATGGAGAAGTAACGCAGCAGTTCCTCCACCGCCCGCGGCCCGCGGGCCGGGTCGGTCACCACCGCCCGCAGATCCACCCCGTCACCCGCATAAGCCATGACGGCCAGCGCGCCCAGCGAGATCATGCTGGCCGTCGTCTCGTGCCCGGCCACCAGCAGCAGGAACGCCAGGCTGACCAGGTCCCGGTGGTCGTAATCGCCGGCCGCCCGCCGGGCCACGACCTGCCGCCCGAGCAG
>DASXJM010000202.1:0-10860 GCA_036497405.1 Streptosporangiaceae bacterium
TCCGGAAACGGCCACCCGAGTGCGCCGGGCTGGCGTCCCGGTCCTGGAGGGTACGAGGTCCGGTCTTCTGGCTCTCGGCCACTGGCTCACCCAGCTCGGCCAGCTCAGCCACCGCCCGCAGCCCGGGTCGCCCGGCCGCCCGGCCGCTAACGCCAGCCGGAGGGATCGCTGGCTCCGGGCCATCGCCGCCGGCCCGCTGGACGGCGCCGCCCACCTGGACCTGCTCCGGGACTACGGCATCCCGGCCGTCCGGGCCCGCCGGGCCGCCACCGCCACCGAAGCCCTTGACGGGGCCGAATTCCTCGGTTACCCGGTCGTGCTCAAGACTGACGATCCTGGCCTTCGGCATAAATCCGATGTTGGGGGAGTGGTCACCGGGCTGGCTGACCCGGCCGCCCTCACCGCCGCCTACGACCGTCTCGCGGCCCGGCTCGGCCCGCGGGTGCTGGTGTCCGAGACCGCCGCGCCCGGCGTGGAGCTGTCGCTCGGCCTGGCCCGCGACCCGGCCCTGGGCCCGCTGATCGTGGTGGCAGCGGGCGGCGTCCTGGTCGAACTGCTGGCCGACCGGGCCGTGGCCCTGCCCCCCGTGGATCAGGCGGGGGCCCACCGCCTGCTGGGGCGGGTCCGGGCCGCCCGCCTGCTCGACGGTGTGCGTGGTGCCCCGCCCGCCGACCGGGACGCCGTGGTCAGCGCCATCGTCGCCCTGTCCGCCCTGGCCCTGGAACTCGGCGACCACCTCGACGCCCTGGACATCAACCCGCTGATCTGCGCCCCCACCGGCGCCCGGGCCGTCGACGCCCTGGCTATCGCGCGCTGATGCCCGCCCGGGCCGCGCCCGGGACCCGGGCCACCCGGCTGCGCCAGCGCTCGGAGCGGCGCTGGACCCGCTGGTCGGCCAGCACCTGGTGCACCACGTTGCGGCCGGGGATGCCGGTCACTCCGCCGCCGCCGTGGGTGGACGAGCCTGCCTGGTACAGACCCTGGACCGGGGTGCGCAGGTCGGCATACCCGGCCGCGGGCCGGGCGTGGAACATCTGGCCCAGCGACAGCTCGCCGTGGAAGATGTTGCCGCCGACCAGGCCATATTCCTCCTGCATCTGGTGCGGGCCGATGACCTGGCGGTGCAGCACCGAGTCGGTGAAGCCGGGGGCCACCGTCTCCAGCCGGGCGATGACCCGGTCCGCGTAGGCGGCCACCGCCGCGTCGTCCGGGGTGTCCGCGTACCCGGCCGGGACCCACTGGGTGAACAGCGACATGACGTGCTGGCCGGGCGGGGCCAGCGAGTCGTCGAACACGCTGGGGATGCAGATGTCGGCGAACGGCCGCTCCGACGGCTGCCCGGCCACCGCCTGCTGGAACGCGTTTTCCACGTCGTCCAGGCTCTCGGCCAGCACGATGGTGCCCCCGTGCACCTGCGGGTCGAAGTCCGGGTGGCTGGTGAAGGTGGGCAGCCGGTCCAGGGCCAAGTTGATCTTGACCGTGCCGCTGCGGGTCTGCCAGGAGCGGATGTCATCCACGAACTCAGCCGGCAGGTCGGCCGGGTCGAGCAGGCGCAGGAACGAGATCTGCGGGTGCGCGGTGGTGATCACGATGTCGGCGTCGATCTCCTCGCCGCTGGCCAGCGTGACCCCGCACACCCTGCCGTCCCGGGTCCGGATCTGGGCCACCTCGGCGTCGGTGCGGATCTCGGCCCCGAACGACCGGGCCGCGGCCGCGATCGCGGTGGTGACCCCGCCCATGCCGCCGCGCGGGAAGCCCCACGCCCCGGACTGCCCGTCGGCCTCGCCCACGTGGTGGTGCAGCATCACGTACGCGGTGCCAGCCGACCGCGGCCCGGCCCAGGTGCCGATCACCCCCGACACCGAGAGCACGCCGCGCACGGCGTCGCTTTCGAAGTACCGGTCGAGCAGGTCGGCGATGCTGCCGGTGAGCAACCGGGTCACGTCCACCGAGGCCCGTTCGTCCACCCCGCGCAGCTGGCCCAGCAGCCGGGCCTGCTGCCACAGGTCCACCGGCCGCCGCGACCCGAGGTGGGGCGGGATCTGGTGCAGCAGCGGGCCCAGCAGCTGGCCGATCCGGGCCAGGTGGGCCTCATAGCCGTCGTAGGCGTTGGCGTCGGCCACGGAGAACTTGGCGATCTCGGCGTGCCGGGCCGCTGGGTCGTCGGGCAGCCGCAGGTAGCGGCGGTCGGAGCGAGGCGCGAAGTACGGGCCCTGCGGGTAGACGTGGTAGCCGTGCTGGTCCAGCCGCAGGTCGCGGACGAGGTCCGGCGGCAGCAGCGACACCACGTAGGACAGTGACGTGACCGTGTAATCGGGGCCGAACGGGTGTTCGCTCACCGCGGCCCCGCCGGTCACCTCCCGGCGTTCGCAGACCAGTGTGTCCAGCCCGTGCTTGGCCAGGTACGCGGCGGCGACCAGGCCATTGTGCCCGCCGCCGATGACGATGGCATCCCTGCGTGCGCTCATATCCCGAACCTACGGGACGGCCACGGCCCCGGGGAACGGCAGGGCTATCGGGTCCGGGTCCAGCTTGCTGCGGCCCGCCTCGTCGAACCGGTCCAGGCCCAGCCCGGACACGTCGGTCACCTCGGTGTCCCCGGTCAGCGCGACGTCGGCGGTGGCCCGGGCCACCGCCGGGCCCCACATCATCCCGGCCCCGGCCGCCGACGCCACCGTGACCCCGGCCATCGGCCCGCCGTCCCGGTCCAGCGCGGGCCCGATGATGGGCAGGTGGTCAGCGGTGAAGTCGATGGTGGCGGCCCACACCCGGCGCAGTGGCAGGTCCGCGGTCACCGGCACCAGCTGGCTCAGCCGGGCCCGCATCTGCGCGAAGTACTCCTGGTCCACGCCCCGGTTCTCGCCGGGCGGCTCGGCCGGGTTGCTCATCCCGAACAGCAGGCCGCCCTCCTCGGGCCGCCAGTACAGGCCCGCGGCCAGGTCGAACGCCATCGGCACCCTGGCTGGGCCTAGGTCCGGGTGCCGCTCGGTCACCGCGACCTGGTGGCGCACCCCGCCGACCGGGATCCGGACGCCGGCCCGGCGCCCCACCTCGGCCAGCTTCGGCCCGCCGGTCAGTACCACGGTCCCGGTCTGAATCGGCCCCGCACTGGTCTGCACGCCGGTCACCGGGCCGCCGGGACCGTCGCGGAGCAGCCCGGCGAAGGCCACCTGCTCGAAGACCTGGACGCCGCTGCGGAACAGGGCCACCGTGTAGGCGGTCACGTTGCGGGGCGGCGTGATGAAGCCGTCCTCGGCGCAGAACGTCCCGCCCAGGGTCAGCTCCGGCGTCAGCGTCGGGTTGAGCGCGTCCAGTTCGGCCGGGTCCAGCCACTGGACCGGCAGGCCCAGTCCAGTCTGCATGGCCATCCGCTTGTAGGCCGCGGCCACCTCGGCCTCGGTGAAACAGGGCAGCAGGTAGCCCTGCTGGACGAACCCGGAGTCGATGCCCAGCTCGTCGTGCTGGCGGCGGTAGAAGTCCCGCGACCACCGGCCGAGCTGGACCGCCTCCGGGGTGCCGCCCTGCATCCGGACCACCCCGGCCGCCCGGCTGCTGGCTCCCGAGCCCAGCGTGCCCTTCTCGACCAGGATGACCCGGCCCAGCCCGGCCCGGGCCAGGAAGTAGGCGCACCAGGCCCCGATCGTCCCGCCTCCCACCACCACGGCGTCGGCGGTCCGGGGGAGGTCTGCGGTCATTGGCATACTCGCGATGCTCACATAGACTGAACGTTCAGTCAATCGGCCCGATAGGGGTGCGGATGTACGGCCTGTCCAGCCAAGACCTCGAACTCCAGGCCCGGGCCCGGGCCTTCGCCGACGAGCTGATCCCGTGGGAGGAGCAGGCCGAACTGGCCGATGGTGACCTGCCCCCGGACGTGACCGCGGCCCAGGCCAAGCGGGCCCGCGAGCTGGGCCTGTACGCCACCAACATGCCGGCCGAGCTGGGCGGGGGTGGCCGCAGCGCGCTCCAGCAGGTTCTGGTCCAGGAGCAGATGGGCCGGGTGACCAACGCGCTCGGCTGGGTGGCGGCCACGCCGCCGTCCTGGCTGCCGCCGGTGGCCACCCCGGCCCAGCTGGACCGCTACGTGCGCCCGGCCATCCAGGGTGAGCGCGAGGAGTGCTACGCCATCACCGAGGAGGGCGCCGGGTCCGACGTGTCGGCCATCGAGGCCACCGCCCACCGGGACGGCGACGGCTACCGGCTGAACGGGGTCAAGTGGCACGTGACCTCGTTCAACACCGCCGACTACGCGTTCTTCCAGGCCAAGCTGGCCGATGGCCCGAACCAGGGCGAACATGCCATGTTCATCGTCGACCTGCCCAGCCCCGGCGTCCGGGTGGTGCGCACCCCGGCGTACACCCACACGATCAGCCACCACCACCCGATCGTGGCCTTCGAGGACGTCCGGGTCCCGGCGGGCAGCCTGGTCGGAGCCGAGGGCGATGGCATGGGCTTCGCCTACGAGTGGTTCCGGTTCGAGCGGCTGATGGTAGCCGCGCGCTGCCTGGGCGCGGCCGAGCGGCTGGTGGCCGAGATGACCGCCTTCGCCGCCCACCGCCAGGCCGGAGGCCGCCCGATCAGCGAATACGGCCTGGTCGGGGCCATGCTGGCCGACAGCCTGACCGAGTTGTTCGCGGCTCGCTCGCTGACCTACGAGACCGCCCGCGGCGTCGACGCCGGCACCGACGTCAAGGTCGCGCACGCGCAGTGTTCCATGGCCAAGCTGTACGCCTCGGAAATGTCCAACCGCGTCGCCGACCGGGCCGTGCAGGTGTTCGGCGGCCGCGGCTACATGCGCGAGAACGTGGCCGAGCGCTTCTACCGCGAACTGCGGGTGGAACGCATCTGGGAGGGCACCAGCGAGGTCCAGCGGGCCATCATCACCGGCCAGCTCCTCAAACGCGGCCCCGAGACCCTGGCCTAGCCTTCCGGGATAAGTGCGAGTGGAGAACTCTCCGGGTTCACATCCACAGCAGGGCCACCTCATGACTGAACACGTAGGACCCATCGGGGCGCCGGCATGACGCCAGGTAGTCGCCCAGGACCGGTGCGGCCTCCATCTCCTGCAGGCTCACGGTGTCGTCGAAGGCACAGCGCTGGAGGAAACCCTCGGCCACGTCTCGGTCGCTGGTTCCCGTCTCATAGGTGATCACCTGTTCACGGACGTCCATGCCTGCGGTGCGCAAGGAAGCCGCCACCTGCTCGGCCGTGCTGTACGGAGTCGCGTCCCGGACCCCGGCCCGGTAGGCGTCATAGAACGCCAGGTAGTGCGAGCGGCTGGTCGCCTGGGCGACGAACCCCAGGCCTCCTGGGGCCAGGGCCGACGCAAAACGCGCCATGGCGGCGTCGAGTTCGCCGGGCGGGAGGGCGTAGAGGGCATGGGTCGCCCAGACCACGTCGTAGGGGCCGCGGGAGCTGGGAAGTTCCTGCAGCGGCATCACCAGGTCGTTGCGGGGCATGAACGGAGGGGCGAGGGCCGCGCGGGCCGTGGCTATCGAGAAGGCTGACGGGTCCAGCAGGTCGTACGCGACGCCAGGAAGCGATGCGGTCGCGGTGAACTTCAGGAGGGCCGTCGGGAACTTGCCGCTGCCGCAGGCGACGTCGAGGAGCGACCATCCCGGGTGGGCGCGCTCACCGAGAAGCGCCGCCCAGTCAGCAGCGAGCGCGAGCTGGCGGTAGTCCTCCGTGGCGAGCTCGTAGAACTGCTCCATCTCGCGGAGGCCCCACTCGCTCCAGTGCTCGAGGCTGCGCTGCGCCGTATCTCCTGAGTCCATGCGCATGCTCACCCGCCTCAGCCGGGCAGGTTCTCCTCGATGGCCGCGACCACGGCCGGGTCGCCGGGCTCGGTCCGCGGGCGGAACCGCGCCGCCACCGTGCCGTCCGGCCGGATCAGGAACTTCTCGAAGTTCCACTGAATGTCCCCGGCCTCACCGGAGGCGTCCGGGACCGCGGTCAGCTCCTGGTACACCGGGTGCCGCCCCGGCCCGTTGACTTCGATCTTCTCAAACATCGGGAAGCTGACCCCGTAGGTCGCCGAGCAGAACTCCGCGATCTCGTCGGCCGTGCCGGGCTCCTGGCCGCCGAACTGGTTGCAGGGGAACCCGACCACGGCGAAGCCCTGATCGGCGAACCGTTCGTGCAGCTTTTCCAGACCCGCGTACTGCGGGGTCAGCCCGCACTTGGAGGCGACGTTGACCACCAGCAGGGTCTGGCCCGCCAGCGAACCGAGGGAGGAGGGGGCGCCGTTCAGGGTGTGCACCGGGATGTCATAGAGGCTCACCTGGCCAGCCTATCCGGCGTTGATCACCGCGCTGGCGTCCACGCGCTGGCGTCCCAGACCGGCTGGCCCTGGTAACCGCGGGCCACCCGGGTGACGAACTGGTAGACGCCGTCCTCGTCCGGCGCCAGCGGGCCGGGCGACGCGTGCGGCGAAGCCAGCCCGCGCTGCACGGACTCGCAGGCGGCCCAGTCCTGCCGGTTGGTGATGTCCCAGAAGTCCACCGCGTACCCGGGGTCGAAGCCGGGCCGGTCCAGTGCCTCGGGCGCGAAGGCCCAGGTGCACTCGATCATGGTCCGGTCCACCGCCAGCGGGGTCAGCCGGTGCACCATCACGTAGTCCGGGTGCAGGCTGATCAGGATGTTCGGGAACACGTTGACGTACTCGATGGTCCGCAGCCGCCGCTCGTCCAGCCCGCGCAGCATCACCCCGCTGCTGGTGCCGTCGAGGGACATGGTGTCCATCCCGTCGCGCAGCTCCATCCAGCCGCCCACCCAGGGGCCGGCCGGGGTGTGGTTGTCCCCGCTCTTGGGCGGGCTGACCTTGCACAGCTCGGGGTGGATGGACGGGCAGTGGTAGCACTCGTGGTAGTTCTCGGTCAGGATCTTCCAGTTGGCCGTGGTCTCGTACTCGTGCCGCCCCGCCACCACCAGCCGTTCCGGCTCGTACGGGGCGACGACCGCCTCCAGCTCGCTGAGCGCGGCCTCGAGCGGCCCGGCCTGACCGGACCCGTCCACCCAGGCCAGCCCGTGCCACTCGGTCACCGGCAACTCGACCAGGGCCCAGTCGGCGTCGACGAACCCGGGCTGATGCCGGAACCCGGCCGCGGCCCGCAGCCCGCCTTGCAGCGTGTAGGCCCACCCGTGGTACGGGCACACGATCGCCCGGCTGTTGTTGGCCGTCTGCCCGCAGGGCAGCAGTTCGTGGCCGCGGTGGCGGCAGGTGTTGGCGAACGCCCGCAGCGCCCCGTCGTCGCCGCGCACCAGCAGCACGCTGCCCTCACCAGCGTCTTCGGCCCGCTGGTCGCCCGGGTTGGGCAGCTGGTCCGACCGGCCCACGCACAGCCAGCCGCCGCCGAAGAAGTGCCGCTTCTCCCAGGCGAACACGGCCGGGTCCACGTACGCGGCGCGCGGCAGCATCCGGCTCTCCCCGAACGGCCGCAGGGCGTCGGCCACTCCGGCCGCGCTCAGCGGTGCCGGGTCCGCCACCCCATTCACACTTTGACTGACCATACAGTCAACCGTAGGCGTGCCCGGGCACGGTGTCCAGAGATGTCCTGGTCTCAGCCCCTACGGGGGCACCTAGATCAGGTCGGCCAGGCGGCGGAGCTTGGCCACGCTGGCGTCGGGCGGGAGCGCCTCGGTGGCCACCCGGTTGAGCACGTTCCAGTGGTGCACGGTGTCGGCGGGCTTGTTCAGGTACACCGCGCTGTCCATCTGCTCCTGGTAGACCACGTCCGGCAGCAATTCCTCGGGGAAGCGGAGCATGGTCACCTGGCCGCCCGCGGCCGCGTGCCCGCCCGCCGAGAACGGCATGACCTGCACGGTCACGGTGGGGAGCCGGGACATCTGGACCAGGTGGTCGACCTGCTCCAGCATCGCGGCCCGGCCGCCGATCGGGCGGCGCAGCGCGGTCTCGTCGATGACCACCCACAGCCGGGGCGGGTTCGGCCGGTGCAGCAACTGCTGCCGCTGCTCGCGCAGGGCCACCCGCTGGTCGGCTTCGGCCTCGGACATCCCGTCCATCAGCCGGATCACGGCCCGCGCGTACTCCGGGGTCTGCAGCAGGCCGGGGATGAACGCGACCTCGTAGCTGCGGATGATGCTGGCCGCCTGCTCCAGGCCGAGGTAGGGCTCGAACCAGGCCGGCAGCACGTCGTGGAAGTCGTGCCACCAGCCCGCGTCGTTGGCCTGACGGGCCAGCCCGAGCAGGATGGCGCGCTCGGCGTCATCGTCGCTCACCCCGTACAGGGTCAGCAGGTCGGAGACGTCGCGCTGCTTGAAACCGGTCCGGCCCAGCTCCAGCCGGCTGATCTTGGAACCCGACGAGCGGATCGCCTGGCCCGCGTTGTCCCGGGTGATCCCGGCCGTCTGGCGAAGCCGGCGCAGCCGGGCGCCGAGCAGCATGCGGACGACGGTGGGCCCGGCCTGACCATGGTCAACGGCACCGGATTCCTCCGGTCCTGGCGTTCCCTGCGTCGTGTCCAAGATCCTCGCTCTCGGTCTCGGGGGCGATCCCGGTGCGGCACGTTCCATCGTAGTGCCGATGGCGAGTGGCCAGCCGGCGCGATCAAACAACTATAGGTAACTGCCCGCCTGCGGGCTGCCGCTAAACGCCGGCGCCGCAAGGGCTGCTAAACGCCGGTGCCGCAAGGGCTGCGCAAGGGCTGACGGCGAAGGCCGGGCCGGTGGCCGTAGGCTGTCCGGATGAGCGCCAGAGTCGATCATGCGGTCACGTCGGGCACGTTCTCCCTGGACGGCCAGACCTTCGAGGTGGACAACAACGTCTGGGTGGTCGGCGACGACGCGGAGTGCGTGGTGCTGGACGCCCCGCACGACGTCACGGCGATCATGGACGTGGTCGGAGCCCGCAGGGTACGGGCCATCATCGCCACCCACGCCCACGACGACCACGTGCGGGTGGCCCCGGAACTGGCCGCGGCCACCGGCGCGCCGATCCTGCTGCATCCCGCCGACCTGCCGGTGTGGCGGCTGACCCACCCGCGCACCGACCCCGATGGCGAATTGGCCGACGGCCAGGACATCGAGGTCGGCGGCGCGACCTTGCGGGTGCTGCACACCCCGGGTCACAGCCCCGGGTCGTGCTGCCTGCACGACGCCGGGCAGCGGGTGGTGTTCACCGGCGACACCTTGTTCAAGGGCGGCCCGGGCGCGACCGGCCGCTCGTTCAGCGACTTCGGCACGATCATCACCTCGATCCGCGAGAAGCTGCTCACCCTGCCCGAAGACACGGTGATCGACCCTGGCCACGGCGAGAGCAGCACCATCGGCGCCGAAGCCCCCGACCTCCCCGACTGGATCGCCCGCGGCCAGTAATCGCCCGCGGGCACTTATCGGCGGAACGCGGCCCGGACCGCGGCGGCGGTGGCGCTGAAGTACTCGGGGGGACGGATGAACCACCACTCGCGGAACTCCACGCCGTCGGTGATGGCCCGCCGGTAGCCGAAGCAGGTCAGGTAGAGGGTCCGGATGTACATGACCGCTTCGAGCCGGTCGAGTTCGTCGCCGGTCGGCTCGACGTGCCGGCGGTAGGCGTGGACGGCAGCGTCGATCCGTTCCTGGTCCGGCTGGCGGGGGTGCCAGGAACCCGTGCCCCAGATCAGGTAGGCGAAGTCGGCCAGGCGGGGCCCGCGCCCGGACGCCTTCCAGTTGATCGCGACCGGCCCCCGTTCGCTCAGGATGGCGTGGTCGGGGGCGTGCAGGAGGTTTCCGTGCAGCAGCCCCTCCGGCAGGCCGTGACCGTCGTCGGCCGTGCGCACCTTGTCCCGGAGCCGTTCGAACCGCTCGCGCTCGGCCGCCGGGACCTTCGTATCCACGGCGTCCAGGAACGCCAGGGCGGCCAGCAGGTCCTGCCGCGGCGCGCCCTCGCGGGTCGGGTCCTCACCACTTGATCCGCCCGGGCGGGCGGCGGAGTCGTCGTACGGCAGCGCGTGCAGCCGTCCGAGCAGCTCACCCATCATGGCGAACTTCTCGGTGCCGTCGGGGAGCTGGCCGCCGTCCACGAACCGCGTGACCAGGACCGCGCCGCCGTCGAGGTCCGACACCGCCTCGCCGGCGGCCAGGCGCTCGGCGGGATAGCCCTGCCGCTCCAGGAAGCCCAGGATCGCGGCGTCGCCCTCCACCCCGGCCCGCGGCCGGGCGGGCGGGAACGCGCGGGCGACCCACGGGTCGCCATCGTTGCGGTCGATGCGGAACACGTAGGTCTTGTGCACGCTGAGCTTGGTCGCCGCGACCGGGTCGATGCCGTAGCGATCACGCAGATGAGCCAGTAGCCGCTCGGGGGCTGGCTCGTGGTGCATCCGCGCCCCGAGACCCTCGAGATCGGTGAGCGCCTCGGTGTAGCGCTGCCCGGTCTCCTCGGCGTGGCGCCGGACAACCTTCTTGAAGCTGGCGTCCTTGGTCATGGACAAGCCTCCCCTTGACACCCTGTCCCCCAGCGACGCGGTGTTGGAAGATGGCCTGTGACATTAACGACCGAGAGGGCGAATCCCCTTCGCCACTGGAACCCCGGCTGGGGCGGATGTTCCACAGCTCGGCGACCGATCGCCGCCGTAAACGTACTCTCCCTGAGGCGCTCGGTCTTCGTCAAGCTCGGCAGCGCGGCGAGCGGCCGGTCATCCGGTTGAGAGCACAGGACGGGGCCCAGGAAGTTCTCGGAAGAAATCCGGGGCGGCGTCGGATCGGGGCTGAGGCGTTCGTGGCAGGGGTGAGCGGCCGCCCACGAGGGACGCCCGCCAGGAGAAGGGAACCGCGATCATGAAACTGACGACCACCACGCAGGTCTCCGTCGACGGAGTGATGCAGGGAAACGGCCCGTCGGAGGAGGAGCACCGGGCCGGATTC
>DASXJM010000203.1:0-5652 GCA_036497405.1 Streptosporangiaceae bacterium
ACCACCAACAGCCCGGTGCTGGCCTGTCATCCGGACGACGCCGACTGGTTCGCCGAGAACAACTTCCTGCCCAGCCTGCCCCGGGTCCGCCAGGAAGGCCTGGCCCGGCCCGGCCGCGACGGCCTGCTGGTGCTGGCGTCCAGCGAGCACCTGCCCCGGGGCCTGGCCCTGCTGGACACCCCGGACATCGACTCGGTCGTGCAGGCTCACCACGAGTTCGCCTACCAGTTCCTGGACGCCTCCGACCTGTGGCTGTTCGTCACCTCGGCCAGCCGCTACGCGGACGCGCCGGTCTGGCAGGTGCTCCAGCACGCCCGGGACCGGGGCGCGTCCCTGGGCATTGTGCTGTCCCGGGTCCCGTCCGGGGCCCGGGCCGAACTGGTCAGCCACTTCAACGCCATGCTCGACGCCAACGCCATCGAGGCCGCCGACCGGTTCGTGATCCCGGAGACCCGGCCCGCCGGGGGCATGCTGCCGCCCGAGGCGTTCGAGCCGATCAGCGCCTACCTGACCGACACCAGCCGCCGCGAGGAGCGCCGGGTCGCGGTGCTGACCCAGACCATGGCCGGGGTCCTCGACACGCTCCGGACCCGGGTGCCGGCCCTGGCCGCCGCGGCCGAGGCCCAGCTGGCCGTGCGGACCCGGCTGCGCCAGCAGGCCGAGACCCCGTACCGGACCGCGCTCGGCGCCGTCCAGCAGGCCTTGCGGGACGGCGAACTGCTGCGCGGCGAGGTCCAGGCCCGCTGGCAGGACCTCCTGGTCACCGGCGACCTGACCCGGACCCTGCGGACCCGCAAGCCGCCGCGCCAGGGCAAGCGGGCCCGCAAGCGCCAGGCCCCCGAGCGGTCGACCGCCCTGCAGGCCGCGCTCCGGTCGGCCCTGGAAGCGGCGATCGTGTCGGCCGCCGACCGGGCCGCCGAAGAGGCCGAACGCGAGTGGCGCGACGACCCGGCCGGCTCGGTCATGCTGGCCTCGGTCAATGAGCAGCGGGTCACCGGGCATCAGGCCGACCGGCTTTTCGCCTCCGCCTTCGGCGAGGGGTCCAGCTCGGACACCCGGCTGCAGGAGCTCAACCTGGCCCGGTCCGCGCCCGACCTGCCGGACCGGGTGGCCCGGGCCGTCAGCGCCTGGCAGGATCACGTGCTCCGGCTGGTCCGGCAGGCCTCCGGGTCGAAGTCCGGCCGGGGTAAATCCGCGGCGCTGGACGACGATACGCTGACGCTGGTCGCCGAGCTCGCCATCCTCAGTGAGGGGGCGATCGGCCACCACGCGGTGGCCCCGGACGACGACAGCGACATCCTGGCCCTGCCCCGGCGAGTGGTCACCGCGGTTCTGGGTGAGGAGCCGGTGCAGGAGATCTTCCATACGGCCCGCGCGGAGCTGAACGAGAGGGCGCGCTTGCTACTCGACGAAGAACTCCTCCGGTTCCCGGAGGTCATCGACGAAGTGGGCCGTTGCGACGAGGTGGCCGGGGTGCGGCTGTACCAGGCCGGGTTCATGCTCGAGGCGCTTCAGTGACCACCAGTGCACCCCCCTTTGCCGGGCTGCCCAGCGCCCACCTGCCCGAACGGCTGGCCGCCCTGGCCACCCTGGTGGAGATCGCCCACGAGCGCAGCGGACCGGGCGGGTTCAGCCCGGACCTGGTCGCCGAGGGTGAGACCCTGCTGGCGCGGGCCGGTGAGCGGCTCAAGCTGTCCGCCGCCCACACCGTGGTCACGCTGGCCGGTGGCACCGGCAGCGGCAAGTCGTCCCTGTTCAACGCGCTGGCCGGAGCCAACTTCTCACCCTCGGCGGTGACTCGCCCGGCCACCCGCGACGCGCACGCCTGCGTGTGGGGCATGCAGGGGGCCGCGCCGCTGCTGGACTGGCTCGGTGTCGAACGCCGCTACCGCTACGCCCGGGCCAGCGCGCTGGACGCGGGTGAGGCCGCGCTCAACGGGCTCGTCCTGCTGGATCTGCCCGACCACGACTCGGTCGCGGCCGGGGCCGCCACCGCGGTCGACCGGCTGGTCAGCCTGGCCGACCTGATGGTGTGGGTGCTCGACCCGCAGAAGTACGCCGACGCCGCGGTGCACAACCGCTTCCTGGCCAAGCTGGCCGGGCACGGCACCGTGACCACGGTCGTGCTCAACCAGAGTGACCTGCTCACCCCGCAGCAGGCCTACGACTGCGAGGAAGACCTCCGGCGTCTGCTGGACTCCGAAGGCCACGGGGAGGCCCGGGTCCTGCTGGTCTCCGCGGTCACCGGCGCCGGCCTGGGCAAACTGCGGCAGATCCTGGCCGATGCGGTCTCGGCCCGGCTGACCTCCACCGAGCGCATCACCGCCGACATCGACAGCATCATCGGCAAGTTCGGCGTCTACGCCATCGATCCGGCCGCCGTGGCCCGCCGCACCGAGCTCACCGCGGCCGGGCCCGACTCCGTCAGCCTGGCCCGCCCAGGCGCCCCGGCCGGTCCAGCCGCCCGGCCCCCCTGGGAGAACGCGGCGGCCGGCCTGGACGACGGCCCGGCCCGCACCGCGCTCGATAACGTCCCGCCCGGCCCGGCCCTGGCCCTGGCCGACGCGCTGGCCCACGCGGCCGGCCTGGCCGGCGTCACCGACGCGCTCGAAGACGTCCGTGAGATCCACGCGGCCAAATACCTGAGCTGGCCGTTCGCCCGCATCCCGGGCTGGCTCCCGGGCCGCGACCCGGTGCGCTCGGTCCGGCTGAGCCGGGCCAGCGCCGACGCCCGAATCGCGGTCGCGGCCGGCGCCGACGCCCAGCAGTCCGAGGTCGACAGCGCCATCACCGTCTTCGCCGACGCGGTCAGCCAGGGCCTGCCCGACCCCTGGCCCCGCACGGTGCGGACCGCGGCCCGGTCTCAGGCCGGCAGCATCAGCGGCGCGCTCAGCTCCGCGATCAGCGAGAGCGTACCCAGCGCGGCCCGGATTCCCGGCTGGTGGCGCCTGGTCTGCGCCTGGCAGTGGCTGCTGGTCGCCCTGGTCATCGCGGGGATCGGCTGGATGGGCGTGCTGCTCGTGGTCGGGGTGTTCCACGCCATGGGCCAGCACCCGCCCCAGCTGCTGGGCAGCGTGGCCCTGATCCCGTGGGTGGCGGCGATGGTGGTCGCGTTCCTGTTGCTGGGCTGGCTCACCGCCACCGGCAGCCAGAACGCGGTCACCCTGGCCTCCGACCGCGAACGCGAGCAGATCGCGGCCGTCATGCGCTCCCGCATCGACGCGGTCGCCCGCGACCTGGTCGTCATCCCGGCCGGCCGCGAGCTCACCACCTACACCTCGTTCTGCACCGAGCTCACCGCGGCCAGCCGCGTCAGCGGTCCCTGAGCGAGTCCCCGCGCGGGGCCCAGACCTGGCAGGCCCGGACCCCGCGTCAGCAGGGGTGATCGCCATGACTGGCGCTAGCGGCCATTCACCTCGAACACGTAGGTGCCCCAGTTGTCGGCCGGATCCTGGTCGGCCGCGGGCGGAATGTACTCGGTGGCCAGCCAGACCCCGCTGCTATCGGGATCCAGCGCGGTGAACGAGTAGTCACCCCAGCGGGACTCGTTGAACGGCGGGGCGTCCGAGAAGCTCAGATGCGGCCCCGTGCCCACCCCCACCGTGATGATCCGGCCCGATCCCAGGGTGGTGTAGGCCGCGCTGGGGTTGATGGTGTTGCTGGTGATGGTGAAGACCACCGCCGGGGGCCCGTCGCGTTGTGGCTGGATGGCCGGGTACAGCAGGCTTGCGTTCTTGGCGGTCACGTAGCCCTGGCTGGTGACCCGGGCCCGGCTGGGGTCGATGGCGAACCAGGCGGCGGCGTCGTTGGCGTTGCCGTGGCTCGTCACCGCGGCGTCCAGTGCGGTCCAGAGCTGGACTCCGCCGTGCCCGTAGGTCACCTCGACCGGTCCGCTCATCCGGCTGTCGTCTGCCTGCAGAGCGGTCTCGGAGGTGACGGTGAAGGTTCCGTCGGAGTCGGTGACCGTCGACGTCGATCCATCGCCGGTGCTGGGGGCATTGACGATCGGGAAAGCGTACGGCTCGCTCGGCGTCGCTCGCCCGGTGAGGGCGGGCGTTCCGTGTCCGCTGGTCACCGCGCTGGTGTTTCGCAGTGTCCACGCGCCGACCGTGCGGCCCACCGGGTTGTTGTCGCCGTTGGCCAGGAACGGGAACGAGTTGACCAGGTAACCGGGGCCGGACCCGGTGCCGATGGCCGGGTCCAGGCCCGTGACCGGGATACCGGACAGTGAAACTGGACCGAGGACCGAGTCGCTGACCGTGGCCGCCTCGTGGATCAGCTGAGCCTTGGAAATGGCCAGCACGATGGCGCCCTCGTAGTTCGATTCAGTCGGACCGCAGTACTCGTCGGTGGAGATGATCAGCGCATCGTTGTCGAACCCGGTCTTGGGCTGGTCGCCGAAGCAGTCCCCGGCCGACGGACCGCCGAGCGAGGTGTCGAACTGATAGGCGGCCACCCCATGGGCATTCGTGACCACCACGTCGACCGTGGTGTTGTTGTCATCGGCTGCGGGCCCGGTGGCGGTGGGGAAGCCGATCTCGGTGAAGTAGAAGCTCTGCGTGGCCTGGTCGTACAGGCAGCGCACATCTCCCTCGGCGAAGGGATCCTGGAACAAGGTGGCCAGGTTGACGTCCGGCCGGAGCCGGGCACCCGTCGGGCTGGTTTCCCGGGCCGCGATGTTGACCGGTTCCCACACCGCTTTCGGTGCGCCCTTCAGCGTCGAGTCCCGGCCTACGCACAGGCCCTGGTCCGGTGGCGTGATCGGGGTGCCGTTCAACGCATCGGAGTCGAGGTTGCTCACTCCGTTGAAGCGGTGGACCACCCCGCCACCGTGGCCGCCGTTGGCGGTGGTGGCACCCGCGGCGGCATCGACAGTGGCCGTCCCGGCTTGCGGAGCGGCCACCCGGCCCGCGCCGACGTCCTGGGCGGCTGTGGCCCGGCGGCCGGAGATCGGCGCGAACACCAGCGGACCTTGATTACGGAACGCCGAGGCCAGGCTGGGCAGCCGGGACACGCTCGCCGCCTGAGTGGCCCGCTTGGCGGAGCCGGCGTGGCCGTGGTACACCACGACCGGACTGGCGGCCCCGGCCGAGTTCGAGTGCTGGACGATGGTGGAGGTGCTGGCCAGCGAACCCGTCGCCGGCAGCGTCAGGGCACCCAGGGCCGCTGCGGTCCCCAGGGCAGCAAGGATCGATCGTCGTCTTAACACGTAGCCTCCCGGCATCCAGGCCCGAGCGGGATCGAAATCAACGTTAACCGCGCCGGATCAAACAGGGAAGGAAGCAGTCGCTCACTGCGCGGGGCAGCCGTCCGCTGATGGCATAACCCCAGCCGGAAGCTAGCTATCGGTCAGTCTGTTGCCATGTAATGCTGTAATCACCGTAAATGGAGGCGGTCCATGGCAGCAGGCCGTCCTTTGGACGCGTACTCGCTCATCGTTTCTGGCGTGGCCGAAAAGCTGACGCCCAAGGTAGCCAGCCTGCGGGTCCCTCGTCGCGGACGCGGCGCGGGCGGCGAAAGCCTGGGTTCGGGTGTCATCTTCACCGGCGACGGATTCCTGCTCACCAACGCACACGTCGTCGGGCAGGCGGATAGTGGCACGGCGGCGTTTTCGGACGGCACGACGGCCCCCTTCCGCGTGATCGGCGCCGA
>DASXJM010000204.1:0-2727 GCA_036497405.1 Streptosporangiaceae bacterium
CTTTCGTGCCGTCTGTGAGAACTTTCTGTACGTCTTCAAGGCGGCCCCGCCGGGCCGCACGCGCCGCCGGCACGGCGGCCACGCCCGGCCCTCCGCTGGAGCTCCACGCCGGACGAGCCCAACGCCGGTCGCCTGGCGCGAAGACCTAAGATCGGCAGGGCCGCCTTCGTGGACGAGAGTGCTCATCGTCCAGGCGGTGGACATCGGAAGCCGGAGTTGGCAGCTATCGGGAGCATATGTGCTCCCGAATGCAGTATTGTCCGGCACGGGCAGAACCTGTCAAGAGCGCCTACGGCGTCGGTGTCGATGGCGGTCAGCCCGAAACCACGTCCGGCCAGCTGGCGGGTGAGCTGGCCGGTGCCACAGCCGATCTCCAGTACGGCCGCCCCCGGGCCGGCCCCGGCGCGGGCGGCCACCTCATCGACCAGCTCCGCCGGATAGCCCTGGCGTGAAGTGTCGTACAACCCGGCCACGCCGTCGAACAGGGTTCGCCGCTGCTCGCGCGCCCGGCGCTGCGCCAGAGTCTCAGAGGCCACCACCCCAGTCTGGCTGGCCCGCCGAGCCCGGTAAAGCGGAAAAACCGGTTGCCTTGGCCAGGCGAAACAGGCTGAATACGACCCATGGCTGATCTTCAGGGCTCCTATGACGAGCTGTTCGCGGCCGCGCCCACCGTGCTGGCCAAGCTGCTGGACGACGGCGACGCGGGCGGCTCGGTGGCGGTGTTCGTGGACGGCCAGCCGGTGGTGGACGTCTGGGGCGGGTTCGCGGACCCGCAGCGAACCAAGCCCTGGCAACAGGACACGATCACCAGCGTCTTCTCGGTCACCAAGACCATGACCGCGCTGTGCGCGCTGATCCTGGCCGACCGGGGCCAGCTCGACCTGGACGCGCCGGTCATCCGCTACTGGCCGGAGTTCGCCACCGCCGGCCAGGGCCGCGCAAACGGCAAGGACCAGGTGCTGGTCCGGCACCTGCTCTCGCACACCGCGGGCCTGCCCGACTGGACCGGGCCCATCGAGGAAATCTACGACTGGCCGGCCGCCACGGCCCGGCTGGCCGCCGAGGCTCTCCAGTGGGAGCCGGGAACCGCGGCCGGATACCACTCGCTCACCCAGGGGTTTCTGGTCGGCGAGGTCATCCGCCGGATCACCGGCCAGAGCGTCGGTGACTTCTTCGCCGAGAACGTGGCCGGACCGCTCGGGGCCGACTTCCACTTCGGGCTGGCCGCCGAAGACGATCACCGGCTGGCGCTCACGGTTCCGCCGCCCGGCCAGGGCGAGGACTACGTCGCCGGTGCGGCCGCCAGCGATGCACCGCAGACGGCCGGCACTCCGATCCGCGTCCGGGACGCCAACAGCCTGGCCTGGCGCCGGGCCCAGATCCCGGCCGCGGGCGGGTACGGCAACGCCCGCTCGGTGGCGCTGGTCCAGTCCGTGCTGGCCTGCGGGGGAGTGGTCCGCGGCCAGCGGATTCTGTCGCAGGCCATGTGTGACCGGACCGGGGAGGCGCAGTTCGACGGCGTGGACCGCGTGCTGGGCCGGTCCATGCGCTGGGGCCTCGGGTACGGGCTGTTCGGCCGGGCCCTGGGCTGGGGTGGCTGGGGCGGCGCCATCGTCATGATCGAGCCCGACCCCCACCTGACCATGGCCTACGTGACCAACCAGATGCGCGAGCCCGCCGACGACACCCGCGGCATGGAAATCATCATGGCCGCCTACGAGGGCCTCCAGACCCTGCGGACCTGATCGGCCGGACTCGGGCTCCGGATCAGCGTCCGGAGCCCGCGTGGGCCAGCGCGCCCGCCAGCGTGCTGGTGAACCGGGTCAGGACGCCAGGGTCGCCCGCGGCCCGGGTCGGGTTGATCTCCCCGATCGAAAGCCCGCGCCAGCGAGGGTCGGCCACGAGCACCGCCAGGGCCACGCCGAGCTGGTCGAGGGTGGGACCGATGTTGCGGCCGCTGGTGTTCTCGGCCAGCGGCGCGTCGGTGAAGTCGAGTACGTCGACGTCGACGTGGGCGGCGAACGGGGCCTCGGGCAGGGCCCTCAGGGCGGCCGCGGCGGCCCCGGCGGGATCGGCGACCAGCTCGGACTGGGTGGTGACGCTGAGCCCGAGCCTGCCGACCTGCTCGCGTTCGAAGTCCGTGGCCTGGGTCGGGTCCACACCCAGATAGGCCAGCCGGCCCGGGTCCAGGACCGGCCGGACCGGGAAGGCGCCCGCGAACTCGTCGCGGCTGCCGGGCAGGTCGAGCCCGTGGGCCACGCCCATCCAGTCCAGCGCGCCTTCGATCGTCGTGGCCGGCGTGTTCAGGTCGAAGTGACGGTCAAGGTAGATCAGACCGCATTCATTATCGAAGGTCGCGTTCAGGCCCGCCACCATTCCGATGGCCACCGTGCAGTTGCCGCCCAGCACCAGCAGGCGGCGGTCGCCCGTCACCAGCGACGGGACCCGGGTGGCCAGCTCCTGGACCGAGGCCACGACCTGGCCGGTGTTCATGGCCAGGCGGTCCTGCCGATCAGGAGCCCAGATCTGTTCGGTGAGGTCCCCGCCGTCGTGGACGTCGATGCCGGCCGAGGTCAGCGTCTGGATCAGCCCGGCCTCACGCAGGGCGCGCGGCGCCTGATCCTGGCCCGCGGCGTAGCTGGCGGCGCTGCTGGGCACACCGACCATGGCAAGAGCGATCATGAGCGCTAGGTGCCCAATTTCGCGCCGTTGAGTCGGACCACCAGT
>DASXJM010000205.1:0-2406 GCA_036497405.1 Streptosporangiaceae bacterium
GCGGCGATGGTCAGCAGCAGGGTGTTCTCGACCGGGTTGGCCCGCAGGGCCGGGCCCGCCTCGGCCAGGAACTGCCCGGCGTCGGCCGTGGTCTGCCAGTCGGCATGGTTCACCGGGCCATCGTCCTGCGCGCGACGGCCGCCCGTCACGTCGTTTTCCGTCAGCTCGATTCCGTGCTGGGCCGGGTGACCTGGCCCAGGAACAGCGGCAGGCCGGTCGCGGTGTCGTAGATCGCGAACAGGAACGGCCGGTCCACGGTCAGCGGGATCGGCTCCGGTGCGCGCCGCAGCGCCATGGGGCGCATGGTGATCGCGGTGGCCGCGGCCGCCTCGGTGCCCCGCTCGTCCACGTCGATGTAGGCCTGGTGCACGACCGCGCTGATCAGCAGCTGCTCAGCGGTGGTGATGCCGCTGAAGTCGGCGCGGTCGGTGAAGGCGTCCTCGACCCCCAGATCGCGGAGGGCCGGGATCAGTCCGACGCTGGTCCGCTGGCGGAACTTCGGCATGGCCAGGGCCACGCTCTGCCGCTCGGTCCCGGCCAGCAGGGGGCCCAGTCCAGGGTCACCGCCCTGGTCAATGTTCAGCTGGGCGGTCAGGTGGTCCAGCGGGCCGTCGGGCAGCACGATGGCCATGGCCAGCGAGCTGTTCTGGTACGGCAGCAGGACCGCCTGGTAGCCGTCACCACGCCGGTAGGGGAGGTCGGCGGTCCGGTGCATCATCGGCACCGTGATGGTGTCGGCCGTGGAGCCGGGTCCGGGGTGGAAGGGGGCGTCCTGGGTCGCGCTGGCCGTGAACGGGAAGGCCCACGGCGCCTTGAGGTAGACCGCATTGGCCAGCACCAGCCGCGTGCTCGCGGTCACGGCGTCCCGGCTCAGCAGGTTCGTGATCTTGCCCGCGGTCTGCTCCGAGATCAGCTCGTTGATGGCCGACCGGGCTTGCTGGGGCGCACCCCGAAAGTCGGCCTCCCGGACTACGGCCGCGGCCACGTCCTGGAGCGGCTGGGTGAAGCCGGGCTCCAACGGCAGGCCGGACTGTACCCACAAGGAGCTGGGCGCCCGCAGGGTCAGGGGCGGGCTGCCGCTGGCGCCGGGGTTCGCGCTCTGGCCGGCTTCGATGGCCGCGGACAGCAGCAGCAACCCGTCCCGGGCTCTGGTGACCGGGCCGGCGCCGCTGGGCGGGTCGGTGTGGTCAAGCCGCAGGGCGGCCGCCAGCTGGGCCGCGGTCCTGCCCCGCGCTCCCATCAGCGCCAACTGGAGGGCCGCGGCGATGCTGGCCGGCGAGAACACCAGGTTCGGCTGGCCGGTACCCAGCCGCTGGTAGAGGTCCATCCCGAATTGATCGTCGGCCGCTGCGGCGGCCTGCTGCCGCCCGGCGTCCAGTCCGGTCGCTGCGCTGGAAGTCATGGCACCACCTTTCGCCGCTTGGGTCCCATCAGATCACGCGAGGGCGGGGTCGCTTAGGGGGGCGGCCTCGGGGCGGGCGTTGGTAGCGACCTCGGGGCGGCGTTGGTAGCGACCTCGGGGCGAGGGCGGGCGGCGGCCCGGGTCCGGGTGGCGGCCGAGCCCTGGCGGCGGGCTGGGGGCGGACGGGACTGGGTGGCGGGAAAGGTTCAATGAGACAGGAAACGGCGGCTAACGGCAGCAAATGATAGGGCTGGCTGGTGGTGGGTGTTTTCCTAACGGGGTGCTGGGCTTCCGAGCCATTAAAGCCGCAACTTAACAACTCCGTTTTCGTGATTCACAGATACGTTTTCCCTGTTCGAGATGTTGTGGGATTGCGCACGCACGGGACGGCAGATGATCATTGGGACTGGACGCGTTGTCTTTCGTTGTCTACTGATCAACTCTGAGCCGGTAAAACTGGACAGTTCCCTAGGGCAAGAAACTGCCCGTGTCGTTCGGGTGACGCGCGGGAGCGTGAACAAAATTAACGGCGGTAAGCAGCGGAATGTAAGCGAGTGGCGGCGCGAATCGGACTGGGTGGCGGCCGCCGCGACCGAACCGGGCCAGCGGCCCGGAAAGGCACGAATCCGCCGCTGGGCGCCCGGGCCGACCGGGGCGTACACGAGCATCGCGCTGGGCGAGACGGTGGCCGGGCCCCTGGATACGGCGGGCGAAACGGTGGCCGGGCCCCGGATGCGGCGGGCCAAACGGTGGCGGGCCCCGGGCACGGCGGGCACCCCGGAAGACACTGGCGGGCACCCCGGCGGCCAGACCAGGGCTGCAGACCGGCAGGACCAGAGCTCCAGACGGCAGGCCGGAGCTTCAGAAATCCAGATCGGAACCTTCGAGAGGAGGCACGATCGAGGAGCCCGAATGGGGAGCTCGAACCGCCCGAGCGGGTCCTCATAGTCGGCGAGAAGGGTGCCCTGCGGTGGCCGCCGGAGGGTTGCCGGTGGCGGTACGGG
>DASXJM010000206.1:0-3406 GCA_036497405.1 Streptosporangiaceae bacterium
GCTGACCGGCCCGCTGGCCACCGGCGTGCTGGAACAGGTCGCCCTCGACATCGCCTTCATCGGCGTCGACGGCATCGACGCGGCCGGCGGAGCCACCGCCCACCACGAGGGCGAGGCCAGCATCAACCAGCTCATGGCCCGCCAGGCAGCCCGGGTGGTCATCGTGGCCGACAGCTCCAAGGCGGGCCGCCGCGCGTTCGCCCGTATCTGCACCGCCCGTGAGATCGACGCCCTGGTCACCGACGCCGCCATCCCCCCCGAAGACTCCGCCCGCCTCCAGGACGCCGGCGTCGAAGTCATCATCGCCTGACCCGCCCGGCCCCACGGCCCGCCTGGGCCTGCCCGGCCCCACGGCCCGCCTGGGCCTGCCCGGCCCCACGGCCCGCCTGGCCCTGCCCGGCCCCACGGCCCGCCTGGGCCCGCCTGGCCCCACGGCCCGCCTGGCCCGCCTGGCCCACGGCCCTAGTCGGCCGATCCGGCCCGAGCTTGTGGCAGTCGGCCCCTGAGCCCGCGGCCGCCGGTCAGCCCACCGTCCCCTGAGCTCCTACCGACACCTCAGCCCCATCGACCACACAAGTCACACGAACATCGCGGAATGATTCCTGAGTGGAGGGTCAAAGGTAACTTCGGGTCCCCTCTTGGGGCCCCAAAGTTACCTTTGTCAGGGGTTGGCGGCTGTCGGCGATGGGATCAGTGGCCGGTCAGCGGTAGGTGAAGGTGGCCCAGACGACCTTGCCGGTCGAGTCGGGGGTGGTGTAACCCCAGGTGTCGCTGAGGGCCCGGATGATGTGCAGGCCGCGGCCGGTCTCGGCGAACGAGCCGGGGACGCGGGGGACCGGGACGGCCTGGCTCGGGTCCGCCACCGCGCACAGCACCCAGGGGCCGGTCTGGCGCAGGCCGAGCCGGATCGGGTGCTGGGGCGGGACGTCGCTGAGCTCGGGCAGCCGCGGCAGGCCGTGCCGCAGGGCATTGGTCAGCAGTTCGGACACCACGACGGCGATATCGTCGCGCCGGGCGCCCGCGCCCCAGCGGTAGAGGGTGGCCGAGGTGAACTCGCGCGCCGCGTAGACCAGCCCGGCGTCGGCGCCGAACGAGTGCAGGGCGATCTCCGGCAGGCACGACCAGCCCAGTAGCCCGGGGTCGGGCACCGAACGCCAGTCGCCGCTGGCCAGATCGGTCATGGCCGCGGCCAGGGTGGCCCCCTCGGAGATCATTAATTTGCTGCCGATGCTCATCGCGGATAGAACGCTGGTTGCGGGTACTGGTAGTTGCCCTGGCGCGCGGCCTGGCGGGCCGCCATGGTCAGCGCGTAGGCGCGGTTCCATGGCACCACCGGCTGCGTGGTCCGGAACGCGTTCGAGGTCTGCTGGCACTGGGGGCAGGCCAGCCGCCCGAGCGCGTCGACCCGCCAGCCGGCCGCGATGGCCCGGGCCCGCACGTCGGCCACCCCGAGCGCCTCCCGGTCGGCGTGCCAGGAGATGCAGGTCCGCTCGAGCTCACACCACACGATCGGGGTCCGGAGCTGCTCCCCGATCAGGGCCCGCACCGGCGTCTCGCTCGGTTCCTGCGGCGGCCGACCCGGGATCAGCATCCGGCGGCGCCCGACCGGCACCACCCGGTACTCGCCGCTCGCGGCGGCCGGGGCAGGAGCGACCGGGGCTGCCGGTACCACGGGCGCAACCGGTGCGGCCGCAACCGGTGCGGCCGCGGCCGGCGGCTCGCTGGCCACCTCGACCATGTCGTCTTCGGCCGGCCCGATCTCGGGTGCGTCGATCTCGGCGGGCCCGATCTCCGTCACGCTGGCCTCGGCGGGCGCGGCCTCGGCGGCCCAAGGCCCACCCGTCTCCGTGTCCGCAGGAGCCTCGTCGGCCTGAGGCTTCGGGGCCCATGCCCCGGGAGCCCAGGCCCCTTCGGCCGTCCCACCGTCAGCGGGAGTTGTCGAGGTCCATGCCCGGGGCGTCCAGGTCCCGTCGGCCGTCCCCGCATCGGCGGCCGCGGCCTCATTAGGCCGAGGCTTCGGGGTCCACTGTTCGGAAGCCCATGCCCCCTCGGTCGTCCCGCCGTCAGCGGTCGCGGTCTCGTCGGCCTGAGCCGTCGGGGCCCACGCCCCAGGAGTCCACGCCCCGTCAGCCGTATCGCCGTCGGCGGTCGCGGTCTCGTCGGCCGGAGCCGTCGGGGTCCACGCTCGGGGAGTCCACGCTCCTTCGGCGGTCCCCGCCTCAGCGGTCGCGGCCTCCTCAGCCTGAGCCTCCGGAGTCCACGGCTCCGAGGACTCGGGGTCGGCGGTCTCGGCCCCCGGCGCCCACGGTCCGGGCGTCCAGGCGTCGGCGGGCTCCGCGTCGGCCGTCTCGGCCTCGGGAGCCCAGGACCCGGTGTCAGCAACGTCGGTCTCGGGTGCCCAGGCCCCGGTCGCCGGAGCCCCAGCCCCAGCCCCAGCCGACCCGAACCCAGTGTCACCATCGGCCTCACCAAGACCACTGGTCTCGGGAGCCACATCCCCATCGTCGGTCTCAACGGTCGCGTCCGGGCCTACCGCCGCCTCGGCGGTCGGCGCGCCGAGTACCGGCAGGGCACCCGAGCCCGTCGGGTCCGTCTTGGGGGGCAGGATCGCGAACGGACCCGTGCTGCCCGAGGTCGTGATGAGCTGGTGCGGCCCCGTCGCCGTGGACTCATTCGATCCGTGGGACCCGGCGTAGCCGGAAGTCTGTGGGGCCCGGTAGGACCCGGTGCCCGCGGGCGCCTCAGCCGTTCCGGCCCCCGGGTGGGCGCGCTGCGGCCCGGTGTCCAGGAGGGCGCGCTGCGGCCCGGTGCCCGCCTCGGGGGCGGATGCGCCGGACTCGGCCTGCTCGGCGCGGAATTGCTCGGCTTCGGTCGCCGTGGGCGTGTCGGCTGGCTCGGCCTCGTCATCTTCGCGTAGGTTCGCGAGCCAGCTGTCCATCTCGGACTCGCTGGGTTCGCGCATACTCGGGCCGTCCGGCTGGAGCCTGATCTTCATACGAGAGCCTTCCCCTGCTGTCGGGCGTTCGCCGTGCCGCTGGTCAGGGCACTTGCGCCCGCCGGATGGGCTGGCCTCCCTCCGCGTCGGCCGCTGGTTCCATCTCCCCGCGTGAATCTTTTACGGTCCTGATATTAAATAACAGTGGAATAAAGAACGGGTAGCCGTTTCATTTACTTACAATTTGTAACGGCGTGATACCTGGACAGTTCCTGTCTTTGTCCTATCCACAGGGTTGTGGACAATAAAACCCGTTTAACCACGGAAGCCCGGCGGGACAAGGGCTTCCTTCCCCAGAAAATACGCCCACGCACACAGCTCCGGGCGTCTTTTGCACAAGTCATCCACACCTTGTGCACAGCCCAATGTGACCTATCTCAATGATCAATTGCCGGAAAGCGGTTGACGGCG
>DASXJM010000207.1:0-2172 GCA_036497405.1 Streptosporangiaceae bacterium
TGGAACTGGACGGCCAGGTGCTGGCCGAGAGCGCGCGGCCGATGCTGCTGTTCGAGACCCTGCTGCCCACCCGCTACTACCTGCCCTGGGCCGACGTGGTGGCCGAACTGACGGCCAGCCCGACCCGGACCTGGTGCGCCTACAAGGGCCAGGCCTCGTATTTCTCGGTCACGGTGGCCGGACGCGAAGTCCCCGACCTGGCCTGGACCTATGAAGACCCGCGCCACGACGCCGATCCGGTCCGCGACCTGGTGGCCTTCTTTGATGAAAAAATCGACGTGATCGTGGACGGCAAGCCCCAGCCCCGCCCGGTCACCCCCTGGTCGTGAGGTCGTGGTGACCGAGCTGGAGGACTTCCTGCGCACCGTGGTCCCGGCCCAGGAGGCGGCCGACAACGCGCTGCTCAACGGCGACCCCGAGCCGCGGATGCGGCTGTGGTCCCACCACGACCCGGTGACCCTGTTCGGGGCCGAGCGGTCGGGCACCGGCTGGGCCGAGGTCAGCGAGGTTTTCCGCTGGCTGTCCACCCACCTGTCCCGGGGTGAGCTCCGGCTGGAAGTCCTCGCCGCCGACGTCCGCGGCGAGCTGGCCTACACCGTCGCCTACGAGCACACCCGCGTTTCGTTCGACGGCGGCCCGGTCCGCTCCGTCCGCCTCCGCGTCACCCACGCCTACCGCCGCGAAGACGGCGCCTGGAAGATCGTCCACCGCCACGGCGACGGCCTGGAGAGCGGTGGTCCTTAGCTTGGCCCGGGTCTAGCCGGGCGGGATCGGCGGGGCCCAGCCCGGCCGCTTGATCAGGCAGAACGGGTGACCGGCCGGGTCGGCGTAGACGTCGTCGCCGTCGAGCTTGCTGGCCCCGAGGGCCAGCACCCGCGGTCCGGCCGCCGCGACGTCTTCGACCATGACGTCGAGGTGAAACTGCTGGGGCACGCCCGGGCCGGGCCAGGTCGGTGGCTGGTGGTCCGGCGCCAGCTGGAAGGCCAGCCCCGACGAAGCGTCATTGGCCGCCACCACCACCCAGTCATCGCTCCGGTAGGTGACCGGCTGCCCGAGCAACTCCGAATAGAACTCGGCCAGCGCGGCCGGCTCGCGGCAGTCCAGGACGACGTGGTGCAGTCTTCCGATCATGGCCAGCACTCCTCGCTGGTTGGGGGTCACGGGCTGATGGTCCCGGCGGCCAGGGCGATGACCACCCCGACCGTGGCCGCCGCGAGCAGGGTGAGGACGACCCCCCGGCGCAGCGCGAGCAGCGTGATCACGGCGGCGGCCAGGACCGCGTACTGCCAGGGGTGGGCCAGGGCCCGGGTCAGGCTGACGGCCGAGCCGAGGATGGCACCGATCGCGGCCGGTCCGGCTCCGTCCAGGAAGGCCCGGGCCCGCCGGTCGCCGCGGATCCGGTCGAACCGCGGGCCGCCGGCCAGCACGAACCCGAACGACGGGGCGAACGCGACCAGCGCCGCCAGCAGCCCGCCGGCCAGCCCGGCGGCCGCGTAGCCGACCACGGCCACGGTCTGCACCACCGGCCCGGGCGTGATCTGGCCCAGGGCGACCGCGTCCAGGAACTGGGCGCTGGACATCCAGTGGTAGTGGCCGACCGCGTCGGCCTGCATGAGCGGAATGATCACGAACCCGCCGCCGTAGGAGAGCCCGCCCACCTTGATCGCCACCCACGCCACCGAGGCCAGCACCCCGCCGCCGGCCACGGCCGCGGCGGCGACCGGGGTGAGGGCCCGGGCCAGGGCCGGGGCGGCCACGAGGCTGCGCAGTGGAGCGGCCCCGCCCGGGCCGGTCGTGCGGATAGCCAGCTCGATGAGGCCGGCGCCGAGCAGGACCAGGACCAGCCACACGCCCAGGGTGGCGGCGGCCGCGATCCCGGCGATCAGGTAGACCAGCCAGCGGCCAGTGTCGGCCCGCCGCCGCCAGCTCGCGCTGATCAGGGCGACGCCGGCGTTGACGGCCACGGCCGGCACCGCGGCGTCGGCCCCCGCGCCCGCCCCGAGCACCCACAGCGGCGGCGAGCTGGCCAGGAACAGCACGGACAGGGCCAGGATCACGATCAGTCCCGGCACGATGAACGCGGCCCCGCCCACCAGCGCCCCCTGGCGGCCCCGCAACCGCCAGGCGCAGAAGATGGCCAGCTGGGTCGAGGCCGGGCCGGGCAGCAGGTTG
>DASXJM010000208.1:0-1931 GCA_036497405.1 Streptosporangiaceae bacterium
GACAGCAACTGCCGGATCAGGCCCTCGGTCCCGGAGTAGTCGCCCTCGCCGATGCTGACGTGCCGGACGTGGCCGGTGGAGTCGATCAGGTAGTCGGCGGGCCAGGACTCGTTGCTGTAGTTGTCCCAGGTCTTGTAGTCGTTGTCCAGGGCCACCGGGTAGGTGATGCCGAGCCGCCCGATGCCCGCGTGCACGTTGCTGGGCACGTGCTCGAACGCGTACTCCGGGGTGTGCACCCCGATGACCACGAGGCCGTTCGGGCGGTAGTCGGAGTACCAGGCTTCGACGTGCTTGATGGCCCGCTGGCAGTTGATGCAGGAGTAGGCCCAGAAATCGACCAGCACGACCTTGCCCTTGAGCGAGCTGAGGTTGAGCGGCTGGTCCCCGGCGGTGTTGAACCACTGCTGGATGCCGGCCAGGGCCGGGGCGTTACCGCAGTTCTTCAGCTGGAGGGAGGGGCTGTTGGCGCAGGAGGTCAGCGAGGTGGCCGGGCCCTCGTTCAGCACCTTGGACGTGTGCCCGGTCTTGTTCAGGTCGTTGTTGAGGCTGGAGGTGTAGTCGGGGATGGCCCGCTGCAGGGCGTCGGTCACGTTGAAGGTCAGGGCCACCGCCAGCCCCACCAGCACCAGCCCGGCCGCGAAGCGCACCCCGCGCTGCCGGGTCCGGAACGCCCGCACCCGCTCGGCCACGCCCCGGCCGGCCAGCGCGAAAATCAGCAGCGGGAACGCGGTCCCGACCGCGAAGGCGAGGGTCAGCGCGACCGTGGCCGTCCCGATCCGGCCCGTGGCCCCGGCCACGGTGATCGCGGCCAGCACCGGCCCGGCGCAGGGCACGTACACCGCGCCCAGGGCCAGGCCGAGCACGAAGCCGCCGTGCCCATGGCCCACCCGGCGCTGCGGGATCCGCGCGAACGGCCGTTCCAGCAGGTCCTGCACCCGGGGCACCATCATGGCCAGGCCGACCACGACCAGCACGACCAGGCCGACCCAGCGGATGATGTCCTTGGGCACCGGCAGCGCGCTGAGGACCAGGGTCCCGAGCAGCGTGAACACGCTGAAGCTCAGGGCCAGCCCGGCCACCACCAGGTACGGGCGCTTGCCGTCCGGCCGCGATGGCGCGGTAGCGGCCGGCCCCGGCCCGGCGGTGACCACATCGGGCCGGGCGGCCGCCTCCGGTCCGTCCTGATCCGGGAGAGCCACCCCGCGACCTTCGATGGATGAATCGGCCTGAGCCGACACGGACGGAACGGTGACCGCGGCCGGGGCGCTGGTGGCGGCAGCAGCCGTGGCCGGGCTGGACCCGGTCTCCGACCGGGTGGTCCGGGCCCCCTGCGCCCCGCCGGACAGGAAGATCACCGGCAGGACCGGCAGGACACAGGGCGAGATCCCGGTGATCAGGCCACCCACCAGCCCGATCAGGATGAGCGTTATCAGGGCAACCTCCACGACCGAAGTGACCCGGCCGCCACCAGGCTGGTTCCGGCTCCCCTGCTGTTATACGGCCGGAACGCGCAAAAGGTTTCTCAGATCGGCCACTATCCCTGCAGCCAGGCCAGCAGATCGTGGTTGATGGTCTCGGCCTCGGTGGTGGGCATGCCGTGCGGGAACCCGGGATAGGACTTCAGCGTGCCGTTCTGGACCAGCTTGGCCGAGAGCGGACCGGAGTCGGCGTAGGGCACGACCTGGTCGTCTTCGCCGTGCATGACCAGGACCGGGATCGAGATCTTCTTCAGGTCCTCGGTGAAGTCGGTCTGGGAGAAGGCCACCACCCCGTCGTAGTGAGCCTTGGCCCCGCCCATCATGCCCTGGCGCCACCAGTTCTGGATGACGCCCGGCTGGGGCTGGGCGCCGGGCCGGTTGTAGCCGTAGAACGGGCCGGAGGCGAAGTCCCAGAAGAACTGGGAGCGGTGCTCGGCGGTCTGGGCCTGGATG
>DASXJM010000209.1:0-3388 GCA_036497405.1 Streptosporangiaceae bacterium
GCGCTGGGGGCGTCGAATTCCACGCCGTCCACCGGGCAGGTGATGACCATGCGCTGGGTCTCGATCGACGGCTCGACCCGGTGGCCGTTCGGGCACAGGTGCGAGCCCAGCCGCGACATCATCAGCCGCAGCACGTTGAGCACCTCGGACATGGTGCCCACGGTGCTGCGCGGCCCCGGGATCGGCGGCCGCTGCCGCAGCGCCAGGGCCGGCGGCAGGTGGTCGATGCGGTCCACCTCCGGGCGCTGGGCCTGGGTCAGCCGCCGGCGGCTGTAGGTGCTGAGCCCCTCCAGGAACCGGTGCATGCCCTCGGCGTACAGGGTGCCGATGGCCAGTGAGGTCTTGCCGGAGCCGGACACCCCCACCACCGCCACCGTCCGCCACAGCGGCACGTCGACGTCCACGTCACGCAGGTTGTTGTGCCGGGCGCCGTGGACCCCGATAACGGTGGGCAGGCTTTCCGGCACGGCAAGATCAAAAGTCACCACACACGGCAAGATAGGCGCATGCCTGATCTCGTGTCACCGGCGGTCCCGGCCGGCCGGATCCGGAACCAGCCCCAGCCCACCCTCCGGGTCGACGAGCTCACGGTACGCCCCTGGCAGCCGGGCGACGCGCGTGCGGTGGTGGCCGCCTACGCCGACCGGGACATCCAGCAGTGGCACGTCCGGTCACTGACCGACGGTGAGGCCGCGGACTGGCTGTCGTCGTGGTCGGGCCGCTGGCAGGCCGAGACCGCCGCGGGCTGGGCCGTCACCGAGCAGGCCGTACTGGTGGGCCGGGTTGGTTTCCGGGTCATCAGCCTGGACGAAGGCTGGGCCGAGGTGGCCTACTGGACCGTGCCCGCCGCCCGCGGCCGGGGCATCGCGGCCCGGTCGGTGCGGGTGGTGTCGGAGTGGATGTTCCGGGCCGTCGGGCTGAACCGGATCGAGCTGAACCACTCCACGCTGAACACGGCCTCGTGCCGGGTCGCGCAGAAGGCCGGCTTCCGCTACGAGGGCACCCGGCGGCGCCAGACGCTGCACCAGGACGGCTGGCACGACATGCACCTGCACGCCCGGCTGGCCGACGACGAGATCACGGGCTGACCCCGGCCGTGGTCTGGCCGCCGACGCCGGCGCTGTCGGACTCGTCGTGGGCCATGGCCACCGGCGACTTGGCGATCTCGATGTAGCCCACGGTGATCAGGGCCAGCGCGACCAGCTCCGGGATCAGGAACCAGCCCAGCCGCAGGTGCTCGTGGTAGAGCATGACCCCGTAGACCGTGCTGAGCAGCGCGTCGCCCACGGTCAGGGCGGGCTGGGAGGCGGCCAGGGTGCCCGCCTGCAGCGCGTTCTGCAGCAGCAGCAGCGAACCGACCCCGGCGATGGCCACCCCGTACAGCTGCCAGGTCTCGAAGAACGCCACCACCCCCTGGTCCAGGGCGGAGACCGCTTCCTTCATCAGCGCCGCGGTCAGCGAGTACCCGACGGCGGCGGCCAGGCCGAGCAGCGCGGCCCGGGGCTCGCCGCTGAACCGGATCCCGGCCGCGACCAGCAGGCCCACGAAGCCGACGGTGGCGATCAGGGTCAGCACCCAGATCCCGGTCGAGGCCTTGTTCCCGGCCCCGCTCGGTTCGGCCGCGGCCAGGCCGGTGCCCAGGCTGACCGTGACCAGCGCGACCGCGCCCCAGGTCCGGCCGGAGAGCCGGCGGTGCCAGGCCCAGCTGGACAGCAGCAGGGTGAGCGGCAGCTCGACGATGAAGATCGGCTGGACCAGCGCGATCGGGCCGGTGGCCAGGGCCCCGGCCTGCAGCAGCGAGGCCACCACGACCATGGCGATACCGGCCAGCCAGACCCGCCGCCGGGCCAGGTCACGGAGCAGCGAGAACCCGCCCAGCTGCCTGGTCGCCTTGGTCTGGGAGGCAGCCCGGCGCTGCAGCACCGACGCGGTGGCGTTGCTGGCCGCGGTCAGCAAAGCCAGCACGACAGAGATCACGGCATACTTCCTACCCCCGGGATTTCACACGCTATCAGTCACCCAGGGTGGGGCCGGGAAGGGCCGCTCACCAGCCTTCGGGAAAATGATCAGGTGCCTGATGCCGTGACCGCCCCGCCTTCGCCGTTCGCCCCCGAGCCGCCGGCCGGGCGGGTGTTCGAGGGCACCCGCGCCGTGCGCGGCACCGACGTCACCCCGGACGGCCGCTACCGGTTCGACGCGCTGGCCCGGGCCCTGCAGGATGTGGCCGAGGATGACGTGGCCGAGAGCAGGTGGCAGGCCCCGTACGGCTGGCTGCTGCGCCGGATCACGGTCACCGGGACCGGTTTCCCGCGCCTGGGTGGCCGCCTCACGCTGCGCACGTTCTGCTCGGCCACCGGCCCGCGCTGGGCCCAGCGCACCACCACCGTGGCCGGGCCGGACGGCCCGCTGCTGCAGTCGGTGGCCATCTGGGCCGCGGTCGACCTGTCCAGCGGGGCCACGGTGCCGCTCGGGGACGAGTTCCTGGCCCACTACGGCCCGGCCACCCAGGGCCGGAAGGCCTCCGCCCGGCTGTCCCTGCCCAAGCCCGGACCGGGCCTGCCCGGGCGCGACTGGCCGCTGCGCGCGGCCGACTTCGACCCGGCCGGGCACGCCAACAACGCCATCGCCTGGGCCGCGATCGAAGACGTGCTGGCCACCCAGGACTGGCTGCCGGCCGTCGCCGAGCTGGAGTACCACCAGCCGATGCGGCCCGGCTGCCACCCGCGCCTGCTGACCTCCGGCGATGACCACACGGTGCTGATCTGGCTGGTGGACGGCGGCGAACGGCTGGTCAGCGCCCGGCTGGCCCGCTGAGGCCTACTCCGGGACGCCGCCCAGGTAGCGCAGCACGGCCAGCACCCGCCGGTTGTCACCCTCGGACGGGGGCAGCCCCAGCTTGCCGAAGATGCTGGCCACGTGCTTCTCGACCGCACCGCCGGAGATGAACAGCGCGGCGCTGATGCCCGCGTTGGAGCGGCCTTCGGCCATCAGGGTCAGCACGTCTCGTTCCCGCCGGGTCAGCGTGTTCAGGCCTTCGGTGCGGTGGCTGGCCCGGAACAGCTGGCTGACCACCTCGGGGTCGAGCGCGGTGCCGCCGTCGGCCACCCGCTCCAGCGCGGCCACGAAGTCGGCCACGTCGGCCACCCGGTCCTTGAGCAGGTATCCGACCCCGGCCGCGTTGCCGGCCAGCAGCCGGGCCGCGTACCGGGTCTCGATGTACTGGGAGAACATCAGCACCCCGGTGTCCCGGTGCTCCTGCCGTAGCTGCAGGGCGGCGCGCAGGCCTTCGTCGGTGTGGCTGGGCGGCATCCGGATGTCGACCACGGCCACGTCCGGTTGGTGCTCGGCCACCGCGGCCAGCAGCGCGTCCCCGTCAGCCACGGCCGCG
>DASXJM010000210.1:0-3651 GCA_036497405.1 Streptosporangiaceae bacterium
TCGGCGCTGCCGGGGGTGGGCCGGTCGGCCTTGGGCTCGAACTCGTGCCCGGCCTGGTGCAGATTTATCTTGCTGCCGCCGAACCGCAGGGCGGTGCGGCCGCCCCCGAACGTCACCGCCGTCATCCCCAGCACCCGACCATAAAAGTCCACCGTCGCCTCGATGCTGGCCACAGTGAGCACCACATGATCGAACCGGTTGACCTCCATGCCGATGTTCCTTCCGATTTTGGGCGGGGCCGCCGAGCCGACCTGGGTCGCAGGCGTCTTTCCGCCATCTTCCCCGGCGCCACACTCGGCGGTGTCAGCCGGTTCGGTAGAGGTGCCCCGCCGGCCCCTCGCGCCGCTGCCCTCGCCGGTGACCCCGGGCCTCCCCCTGCCTGTCGCCACCCCAGGTGACCTGAAGCCCCTCGCGCCGCTGCCCTCGTAAGGAACCCCGGGCGCTCCCCGACCTTTCGCGCCCCCCAAAGACCTACGGCCCCTCCTCACCTGCCGCCGCCTTACCGATGACGGTGGCTCCCTCCACCTGCCGCTGGCTGTCGCAAAAAGTAAGTGGGTTTCGTTTGTTCTAATATCGCGGTATGGGCGAGGCCAGTGAAGACGACCTGACGGCGGGGATGAGCCTGCGGGAGCGCAAGAAACACCTGACCCGGCAGGCGGTGCTGGCCGCCGCGGACCGGCTGTTCGAGGCGCGCGGCTACGACCACGTGACCGTGGCCGAGATCGCCGACGCGGCCAACATCTCGGTCAAGACCCTGTTCACCTACTTCGCGTCCAAGGAGGACCTGGCCTTCGCGGGCGAGGGCGGGCTGCGTGACGTGATCACCGGGGCCATCGCGGCCAGCCCGGACGGCACCAGCGCGGTGGACGCGGTCGCCGCCGAGCTGCGCCGACTGGTCCAGGACACCAGCCAGGGTGGCCCGATGGACGGGGTCGAGGGCTACCACCGGGCCTTCGGCGACAGCCCGGCGCTGCAGTCCCGGCTGCGCCGGATGTGGGCCGACTACGAGGACGCCACGACGGCGGCCGTGCTGGCCCGCCACCCGGACTACCCACCGGTGTCGGCCCGGCTGGAAGCCATGCTGGCCATTGCTCTGGTTCGCTCGCTGACCAGCAGTGAGGTCCGGGTTCTGGTCAGCTCGGCGAACGACCCGCGGGCCGCGCTCCTGGCCTGGATCGAGACCGCGACAACCCACCTTCGGTAAAAATAAACCAGAGCACGATCGTAATTGACTATAAAAAAGTAAGTGACTTACATTTGATTCGACGGGAGATACCCGCCGGATCGGAGTCAAGCCATGAGCAAGTCCCGTCGCACCGACACGCCCCGCCCCGAGGCCGCGGCGACCGGGCTGTCGGCGACAACTGAGCCCACCAGCCCGGAGCCCCGTGGCCTGCTGGTGGTCCTGGTCCCGCTGATGCTGGTGCTGTTCATCGCCACGCTGGATCAGACCATTGTGGCGACAGCGATCCCGGGTATCGGGCGGGCGCTGCATGATCTGACCAGCGCGCCCTGGATCGCGACGGCCTACCTGCTGACCAGCGCGGTGTCCACGCTGATCCTCGGCAAGCTGGGCGACATGTACGGGCGGAAGAAGGTCTTCCAGTTCTCCGTGATCGTGTTCCTGATCGGGTCGTTGCTGTCCGGCCTGGCCGGGTCGATGCCGCTGCTGATCGTGTTCCGCGGGCTGCAGGGCATCGGCGGCGGAGGGCTCAACTCGCTGGTGCAGGCGATCACCGGGGACCTGATCCCGGCCCGGCAGCGGGCCAGGTACCAGTCCTACCTGGGCATCGTGGCCACGCTGGCCATTATCGCCGGGCCGGTGCTGGGCGGGGTGTTCGTGGACGACCTGTCCTGGCGGTGGATCTTCTTCATCAACCTGCCCATCGGGCTGATCGCCCTGGTCGTCATCGCCACCCGGATGCGGCTGCCGTCCCGGCACAGCCAGCGGCACGCCGACCTGCCCGGCGGGCTACTGGCCACGGTCTTCACCGTGGCCGCGCTGCTGGTCACGGTGTGGGGCGGCACCCGCTACGGCTGGGGCTCGGGCCAGATCATCGGGCTGATCGCGGTGGCGGCCGTCGCGCTCGGGACCTTCCTGCTGGCCGAACGCCACGCGGCCGAGCCGATCACCCCGCTGCATCTGTTCCGCAGCCCGGTGTTCTCGATCTCGGCGGCGCTGTTCTTCCTGTCCACGCTGGTGCTGTTCGCGGCCATGCTCTACGTGCCCCTGTTCATGCAGGAGGTCCACCACTACACCGCGTTCGCGGCCGGGCTGTTCCTGATCCCGCTGCTGGTGGGGCTGATCGGCGCGACCGGAGTCTCCGGCGCGCTGATCTCGCGGACCGGGCACTACAAGGTCTTCCCGGTCATCGGGGCGGTGCTGTCCGGGGGCGGCATGGCCGGGGTGGCCCTGAGCACCGCGGCCCCGATCTGGGTGCTGGGCCTGCTGCTGGTCGTGGTCGGGGCCGGCCTCGGCTTCTTCGTCCAGGTGTCGGTGCTGGCCGGGCAGAACGCGGTCGACTACCGCTTCCTGGGCGTGGCCACCGGGGCGCTGAACTTCTTCAAGACCCTGGGCGGGGCGTTCGGCGCCGCGATCTTCGGTGCCATCCTGACCGCCGAGCACTCGTTCGCGGTGCTGTTCGGCTGGACCGTGCCGTTCATGATCGTCGCCCTGCTGCTGGCCCTGGTCATGAAGGAGAAGCCGCTCTCGGACGAAATGATCGAGGTGGCGTCGGGCAAGGTGGAGGTGGCCGAATATTGAGGGCCGGACAGTGACGCCAGATACGGGTGGAAGGAGCGCCGATGCGGGTGTGCGTGCTGGGGGCCGGAGCGATCGGCGGTTTCATCGGGACCCGGCTGGCCGCGGCCGGGCAGCCGGTGGCGGCCCTGGCCCGCGGAGCCACGCTCGACGCCCTGCGGGTCCACGGCTGGCGGGCCGAAATCGGCGGCGAGCTGGTCACCGCCCCGGTCCAGGCCGCGGACGACCCGGCCGAACTGGGCCGCCAGGACCTGGTCGTGCTGGCGGTCAAGGCCCAGGCGGCCCGGTCGGCGGCGGCGGTCATCGGGCCACTGCTGGGCCCGGAGACCATGGTGCTGACCGCGATGAACGGGGTGCCGTGGTGGTTCTTCGACGGGTTCGGCGGCCCCGGGCCGGGACGGCACCTGGACAGCGTGGACCCGGGCGGGCTCGTCGCCGCCGCCATCGGAGTCCAGCACGTGATCGGCGCGGTGGTGCACATGAGCAGCAGCGCGCCCGAACCGGGGCTGGTCCGGCACCACCACGGGACCGGCCTGATCATCGGCGAGCCCAGCCACCGGGGTTCGGATCGGGTGCGGGCCGTGGCTGATCTGCTGCGCACCGGGTCGCTCGACGTCACCGTGTCCGAGGCCATCCACACCGACGTCTGGTACAAGCTCTGGGGCAACATGACCATCAACCCGGTCTCGGTGCTGGCCGACGCGACCGCCGACCGGATCCTGGACGACGACCTGGTCCAGGCGTTCTGCCTGGCCGCCATGCGCGAGGCCCAGGAGATCGGGAACCGCATCGGCTGCCCGATCGCCGAGACCCCCGAGGACCGGATCCTGGTGACCAGGAAGCTCGGCGCGTTCACCACCTCGATGCTCCAGGACGCCCGGGCCGGGCGC
>DASXJM010000211.1:0-2487 GCA_036497405.1 Streptosporangiaceae bacterium
AACACGATGCGCACCGGCCGGTAGGTGGCCCGGTCCACCCACAACTGGGCCATGGCCTTCTCGGTGATCAGGCGGAGGATCACCGCGGTCTTCCCGTCCACCTTCTGCTGGCCCGCCAGCGTGACCTGGCCCTGCTCCAGCGCCTGGATGATCAGCGCGGGACTGGCCGCGGAGAGGTCCTTGGTGGCCACCGGCACCTTCTCGGCCGCGGCGCCGACGGCGACGGTAACCGTCCACCAGGTGCGGTTGCCCGCGTTGACCGTGGTCTGCTCGCGCATGGCCCGGCCGTTCCGGGTCACGGCCCGGGTCCAGGTGGTGACCTGGCCGCCCGGGCCGGAGGTCACCTGGCGGGCGTCCCCGGTCAGCGGGTCCAGCCAGGTGATGGTGGTGGCGCCCGGCGACGGCTCGAACGTGGTCCGCATGACGTAACCGCTGGTCCGGCCGAGGGCCGCTTCGACGTGGCTGGTCACGTAGGCCGCGTGCCGGGGGCTGGGCACCGCCGGGGTGGCGCCGGTCCCGGGCAGGCCCGCCACCAGCAGGCCGGTCGCGATCCCGGCCGCCGGGAGGCTGGCCAGCAGGCCGCGCAGGGTCCGGCGCCGCCGGGCCCGGGTCCGGGCCCGGGCGGCCAGGCCGTCCTCGGCCCACACACCGGTGGTTTCCTCGTCCAGGGCCCAGCGCAGTTCTTCGATCAGCTCGGTGTCGGTCATCGTCCCGCCCGTCCCGCGCTGGGCAGCAATTCGGGCGCGACCGGGAGCAGGTCGGCGGCCAGGTCGGCCCGCAGCCGGGCCAGGGCCTTGCTGGTCTGGCTCTTGACCGTGCCGACCGAGTTGCCGAGCGCGTAGGCGGTCTCCCGCTCGGACAGCTGGTGCCAGAAGCGGAGCACGATCACGGCCCGCTGGCCGTAGGGCAGCCGGCGCAGGGCCCGGACCAGCCGGTCCCGCTCGGCCAGCGTTTCGTCGAACAGGACGGGCAGCTCGATGGGTTCACCGGCCGCGATCCGCTCCCGTTCCTCCCGGCGGGACAGGTGGCGCCACTGGTCCCGGGTCGCGTTGACCACGCAGCGCCGGGCGTACGGCAGCGGCTCCCGCAGCCGTCCCCAGCGCAGGTAGACCCGGGTCAGGGCCTCCTGGGTCGCGTCCTCGGCCTTGCCGCGATCGCCGCACAGCGCGAAAGACAGCCGCACCAGCGCGTCACCGTGCTGCTGCGCGAACTCCTCAAAGGCCGCCCAGTGTTTCCGCCTCATGCCACCTCCGCCCGGTTCCGCTCCCTCCCTCTAGACGTCACCAGGGGGCCGGAAAGTTGTCGGTGCGCTCTAAATCGGTAGCCGGGCCCGGCCCGGGCCGGGCAGGCTCAGCACATGACCGTGCCGTTTCCCGAGCCCACCGAGCCGGCCGCGTCCCGGACCGAGGTGTTCCTGCGCTATCTGGACTTTTTCCGGGACCGGGTGGTGAACAAGCTGTCCGGTCTGACCCCGGACGCGCTGCGGACCAGCCAACTGATGTCCGGGTGGGCGCCGATCGAGCTGATCAAGCACCTGACCTACGTGGAGATGCGCTGGCTGGAGTGGGGCTACGACGGGCAGGACCGGGCCGATCCGTGGGGCGACCGCCGCGACGGCCGCTGGTACGTCGGGCCGGACGAGACCCTGGACGAGCTGGAAGCCGCCCTGCTGGCCCAGGCGGCCCGGACCCGGGAGATCGTGGAATCCCATGATCTGGATGAGGTCGGGCAGCCGGGCGACCGGTGGGACGGCGCGGCGCCGCCCACCCTGGAACGGGTGCTGTTCCACCTGCTGCAGGAGTACGCCCGGCACGTGGGCCAGCTCGACATCGTGGCCGAGATCGCGGGCGGGCCCGTCGGCGAGTGAGCCGGCCGGGGTCAGGGCTGGGTGGCCAGGGCGTCGCGCACCAGGCCGGCCAGGCCGACCGGCCACACCTGCTCGGTGGTGGTATCCAGCTCGTCCAGGGTCCACCAGCGCCAGGCCGCGATGTGGTCGGTGGCGTGCATCTCCTCCACGCCCCGGATCTGGCGCCGCGGCTGATCGGTCCGGGCCAGGTAGAGCCGTTCCCGCTGGCGGACCAGGCGGCCCGCGTACTCCATGGTCAGCGAGCGCCGGAGCACCTCACCCAGCAGCGGGATGTCGGTCCAGCCGGTCTCTTCGGCCAGCTCGCGCAGGGCCCCGGCCCGGAAGTCCTCGCCCTCGTTGAGGCCGCCCCCGGGGGTGGTCCAGTGGCTGCGGTTGGGCGGCCCGTCGTCGTAGCGCATCAGCAGCACGCGGTGGTCCGGATCGAGCAGGACCACGCGTGCTGCCAGCCGTTCCGGCAGCATCCCCCTATTGTGCCCTGCCCGGTTTCTGTGCCGAATTGAGACCTGGCCTGGGCCCGGCGTGCCCCATTCTGGGGTGTCATGACGGACGCCGACACTCTGACGGTGGGCCTCGAACTGCCCTCGGCCCAGCTGCTCGCAGACCAGATCACCACCATCAAG
>DASXJM010000212.1:0-7626 GCA_036497405.1 Streptosporangiaceae bacterium
GCGTACTTCGACGAGACCGTCGAGGAGTACGTACGGCGCCGTCACCACGAACTGCGGCTCCGGCAGGTCAAGAACGCGCAGATCTGGGCGGCCATCGCCACCGAGATCGGCACCCGGAGGTTCGGCGCGCCCGCCATGACCGAGCGCCAGCTCCGCCGCATTGTCTACGGCTGACACACAGGCCCCACGGGCCTCCCGGAGGGAGACGCACCATGTGCGGGATCGTCGGATACATCGGCCGCCGCGAGGCCATGCCGGTGCTGCTGGAAGGGTTGCACCGGCTGGAGTACCGCGGCTACGACTCCGCGGGCGTCGCGGTCGTCTACCGGGGCAAGCTGCAGGTCACCAAGACCGCGGGCCGGGTCCAGGACCTGCGCGACCAGATCAGCGACAAGGTCCGGTCGAGCGTCGGTATCGGCCACACCCGGTGGGCCACCCACGGTGAGCCCAATGAGATCAACGCCCACCCGCACCTGGACGCCGAGGGTCACATCGCGGTGGTGCACAACGGCATCATCGAGAATGCCGAGCAGCTCCGCGCCCAGCTGACCGCGGCCGGGGTCACGCTGGTCTCCGACACCGACACCGAGTCGCTGGCCCACATGATCGCGGCCGAGCTGAAGGACCACGGCGGCTCGCTGGAAGACGCGGTGTGCGGGACCCTGAGCCGGGTCGAAGGCACCTACGGCCTCCTGGTCATGGATGTGCGCCGGCCCGACGAGCTGGTGGTGGCCCGCAACGGCAGCCCGATCGTGCTCGGCGTGGGCGAGAGCGAAATGTTCGTCGCGTCCGACGTCGCCGCGCTGGTCCGGCACACCCAGCGGGTCGTCTACCTGGACGACGGCGAGGTGGCCACGGTCCGCGCCGGCGGGTACCAGACGCGCACCCTGGACAACCAGCGCACCAGCAAGGAGCCGACCACGGTCGAGGCCGAGGACGGCGACTACGAGCTGGGTGCCTACGAGGACTACATGCGCAAGGAGATCCACGAGCAGCCCGAGGCGCTGCGCCGGGTCCTGCGCGGCCGGCTGGACGAGCGGTTCGCCACCGCCCGGCTGGGCGGTATCAGCCTGGACGCGCGCGAACTGCGTTCGATCCGCCGGGTCAAGTTCCTGGGCTGTGGTTCGGCCTACTACGCGGGCCAGATGGGCGCGGTGCTGGTCGAGGAGCTGGCCCGGGTCCCCACCGACGCCGAGCCCGCGTCGGAGTTCCGCTACCGGAACCCGGTCGTCGACCCCGACACCCTGTACGTGGCCATCAGCCAGTCCGGCGAGACGCTGGACACGCTCATGGCCGTGCAGGAGCTCAAGCGCAAGGGGGGGCAGGTGCTGGGCGCGGTCAACGTGGTCGGCAGCGCCATCGCCAGGGAGTGCGGCCACGGGGTGTTCCTGCACGCGGGCCCGGAGATCGCGGTGGCCTCGACCAAGGCCCTGACCAACATGGCCGCGTCGTTCGCCCTGCTCGGACTGCTGCTGGGCCGGGTCCGCGACATGTCCTCCGCCGAAGGGGCCCGCCTGGTCGAGGGCCTGCGCGCGCTCCCCGGGCAGATCGATCAGATCCTGGCCCAGGAGGACAACATCGCCACCATCGCCGGCCAGTTCGCCGGAGCCGATCACATGTTCTTCATCGGCCGGGTCCGGGCCTGGCCGGTGGCCCGCGAGGGAGCCCAGAAGCTCAAGGAGATCTCCTACGTGCACGCCGAGGCCTACCAGGCTTCGGAACTGAAGCACGGCCCGCTGGCCCTGATCGACTCCAGCATGCCCAGCGTGGTCCTGGTCCCCAAGGACGAGCTGTGGTCGAAGAACATCTCCACCATCGAGCAGATCCGCGCCCGGGGCGGCCCCGTCATCGCCGTCACCAGCGGCGACCTCCCCGCCGACCTGGCCGACGCCACCATCAAGGTGCCGCACAACACTCCCGAGCTGGACCCCATCCTGCTCACGATCCCGCTGCAGATGTTCGCCTACCACACCGCCGCCAAGCTCGGCCGCGACATCGACAAGCCCCGCAACCTGGCCAAGAGCGTCACCGTCGAGTAGCGCGTCACCGGTTCGGGAATGTTTTTGTGCATCATCTGCCCAGAAGTGTTCCCGAATCCTTGAGCCGCGGTCAGAGCAGCCAGTAGATCTCGGTCCACTGCTGGGCGGGGTCGTCGTGGTGGGGGCCGTAGATCTCCCAGCGGACGCCCCGAGGCTGGTGCCCGTGGGCGGCGCACCAGCGCCGGACCGCGTGGTGGGCCGCGCCGACCTCCCCGAACGGGCCGTGGTGGACGGTCATGGCGGCGGTCCCGGCGGGCAGCGTGGACGCCACCACCCGGCCGGTGAGCGGGCACGGCCGGTCGAGCAGGACTCCCACCTCCACCGTGGGCGCATCGTCGAGGTAGAGCATGACGTTGCGGCAGCCCCGGTCGATCCCGCCCGCGCGCAGGCAGCCCCACACCACGCCCAGCAACTGCCCCCACAGCGCCGGGAACTCCGCCCACGTCGTGCTGGCGGCGACCACGGCCGTCGGCCGGGACTCCGCCTCGACCAGGCCGACTTCGTAGTCCACGGCGGCTACTTGTAGCCGCGCTTGAGGAGGTACCTGGCCCCGGAGGCGAAGCCCTCGAGGGTGAGGACCTGGAAGCCGAAGGCGTCAGCCAGGCGATCCGTGGTGTTGAAGGCGGCCCCGACGGCCAGGGCGTCCTTGACCTGCTGGGGAGTGACGCCGGCGGCCAGCACGGTCCGCATGTCGTCGGCGCTCAGCGTCCCGCTCGCGGTCAACCGGCCGAGCATGCGCAGCGTGGCCCGCAGTTGCTCCTCGATCGGGGCCGACTCCAGGTCGGCCAGCACGGCCGTGACCCGCGGGGCGTCGCCGTAGGCCTGGGACGCGGTCGCGGTGTGGGCGCCGATGCAGAACGCCGACTGGTTCACGCCCGATACGTAGGCCGCCATCAGCTCCCGGTCGCCGACCGACCAGGCCGACGGGCCGCGCATGGCCTCGTGGGTGAACGCCTTGGCCCTGGTGCCGTAGAAGTCCGGGCGGTAGAAGACCAGCTTGGCCGCGTCCGGCAGCGGCTGCCGGGAAACCAGCCCGATGACCGCGAACAGCAGCTTGGTCCCGGGCCGGTAGCCGTGGTTGAGGATGTCAGGGCGCATCGTCGGACCCCAGCGCCTCGGCCAGTGCGGCCAGGCCCGCCTCGTACTGCCGCGACGACTGGCCGACGGCGGCGCAGACCACCAGCTCGAACAGCTGGTCCTGGCTGTAGCCGACCGCCTCGGCGGCCGCGAAATCGGCGTCGGTGACCGACGCCGGCGCGGTGGCGACCTTGGCGATCAGCGCGGCCACCCGTGGGGGCAGCCCTTCATTGGCGAAGGCCTGGGCCCGTAGCTCCGGCGACGCCGTGCCCACCCCGTGCTGGACGCGGTCCACCAGGGCGCGGAAGGTCGTCTCCTGCCCGGGCATCAGTGCAGGGGCAGGACGTGGGGTTCGCCCTCCGGGCCCGGGAGGGGCTGCTCGCACCAGACGACCTTGCCGGTGCGGGTGCGGCGGGCGCCCCAGCGGGAGGCGAACTGGCTGACGACCTGGAGGCCGCGGCCGTTCTCGTCGTCGCGGCCGGCCTGGCGCAGACGGGGCAGGGCGGCCGAGTTGTCGCCGACCTCGCAGACCAGGGCGCCTTCGCGGACGATGCGGAGGGTCACGGCGCCGGGGGAGTAGCGCAGCGCGTTGGTCACCAGCTCGGAAACCAGCAGCTCGGTGATGGGGACCATGTCTTCCAGACCCCAGCGCTCCATCGGCTCCCGGATCAGTGACCGGGCCTGGCCAACCGAGGTCAGCTCGCGGCCCAGCGTCCAGGTCGCGTGGTGGTCGGCCGGGATGCGGGACAGCCGGGCCAGCAGGACCGCGATGTCGTCGCGCTGGTGGTCGGCGTACACGCCGTCCAGCATGGCCTTGCACAGGTCTTCCAGGGACCGCTCGGCCGGGCTGTCGCTGAAGATCTTCTGCAGCCGCCCGAGGCCGTCGTCGATGTCCCGGGTCCGGTTCTCGACCAGGCCGTCGGTGTAGAGCACGAACAGGCTGCCGTCCTCGATGGTGAACACGCGGCTCTCGATCGGGCCCTCACCCACGCCCAGAGGCGGTGCGGGCGAGACATCGAGGTACTCGTTGGTTCCGTCCGGCTGGACCAGCAGCGGTGGCAGGTGACCGGCCACCGCCACCTCGCAGGTGCCGCTGACCGCGTCGAAGATCGCGTAGGTGCAGGTGGCGAAGTGCGGTTCGCGTTCGCCCAGCGTGTGCATGAGCTCGTCGAGCTGCTGCAGCGACTCGGCCGGCGGCAGTTCCAGCCGGGCCAGCGTGTGGATGGCGGTCCGCAGCCGGCCCATGGTCACCGCGGCCCGGACGCCGTGCCCGGCCACGTCACCGACCACCAGCGCGACCCGCGCGCCCGGCAGCGCGATCGACTCGTACCAGTCGCCGCCGACCTCGATCAGCTTGCTGCCCGGCAGGTAGCGGTGCCGGACGTCGACCGAGGACGGGGCGGACAGGCCGGTCGGCAGCATGCTCCGCTGCAGGGTCAGCGCGGTGGCGTGCTCGCGGTTGTACCGGCGCGCGTTGTCGATGAACATCGCGGCCCGGGACGCGAACTCCATCCCGATTTCCTGGTCGTAGGCGTCGAACGACCGGTAGCCCGGCTTCCGCACACAGACGAAGAAGCCCAGCGTGGTGCCCTGCGCGATCAGCGGCAGCAGCAGCATCGAGGTCTCGGTGAGCAGCTCGGCCACGGGCGGGCGCTGCCACATATCGGCCAGCTTCTCCGCGTCGGCGGCCGGAATCCGGTTCTCCATCACCGGCCGGCCGGAGTCCATGCACCGCACGTAGGGCGAGCCCTTGGGGTAGCGGAGGATCTCACCGATCGGGAACGTGGCCTCCCAGGCCGGGTCGTCGGCGTCGTTAGCCACGGCCAGCCGCCGCAGCGGCTGGGTGCCGTCCGGCCCGTGCGAGGGGAACTCGTCGTCGCCGATCAGGCTCTCCAGCACCGCGACGCCGCCCGAGTTGCAGAAGTGCGGCACCAGGGTGGTGATCAGTTCGCGGGCCACGTGGTCGAAGTCGAGGCTGTCCCCGATCCGCTTGAACGTGCCGTCCAGCAGGGTCTGCCGCATCAGGGCCGGGTCCACGAACCGCGGGGCCACCGGGGACGGGATGCGGAGCAGGACGGTGGCGGCGACGTCGCCTTCGCCTTCGCCGGCCTTCATCGGGTGCACGGTGACGATCGCGTCCAGGGTGCTGCCGCTCTCGGTGCGGATCGACAGCATGCCGGTGCCCTCGCGGTCGGCCTTGAGCGCGTCGAGCAACGGCTGGACCACGTCGTCGCCGGCCACGGCCGGAGGCGGCACGGTCCCGTTGGATTCGGCCTTCTTGGTCCCGTTGGATCCGCTGCGCTTGCTGTCGGCGCTCTTGGCGTCCGTGCTCCTGCTGTCCGTGCTCTGGGCGCCAGTTTCTTCGGTGGGGCTGGGGTCGAGCAGCAGGTCGCTCAGGTTGGATCCGACCAGCTTGTCGGCGGGGCGTCCCAGCACCGTCGGCGCATTCCGGTCGTGCTGAACGATGCGACCGGAATGGTCGATACCGAGGATGATGGTCCGCACCGACGCGTTCTGTGGTGGCGCGCTGCTGTCGACCGTCATGCCGGTTGTCACGTGCTGCTCTCCTGTCGGCGTCTCACCCGCCGGCTGCGCGGCGCGGCCGGAAAATGGGTGCCCTGGGCATGGAGCTGATCATGCTGCCGTCATACCCATTCGCCGGGCCCTCTTAGCCCAATTATGAGCCAACGATGGCTCGCAGGCAGCAGATCCAGGAACGCGTCTTAAGCCTGGTGAATACCCTTTCGCTTCGCAATTTTGTCCCGGCCCTGGTGCCGTGCCGCCGCCAGACAAAAAGGCAGCTCAGCAGCCATGCCGGAATTGCGAGATTACACGTAGTGACCTATCCAGGCCAGAGGGAGCCGCTCAGATTTTCCGGCGGGCCCGCTGGGCTGGTCATTTGACCAGTGGGTGGTGGTGCGGATGAGGCAGTTCAGCCTGCCCGCTCAGGCGGCCAGTTCAGCTGGTCAGGTCAGGCGGGCGATGGCCAGGCCGGCCGCCAGCAGAACCATTCCCCAGGACATGGCGCGCAGGGCGCCTTCCAGCGGGGCCAGGATCAGTTCCGAGCCGATTGGCGTCTGGGTCCCGTCGGCCAGCGTCATGGTGCCCTCGAAATGGACCGCCCGGCGGCGAATGGTGCGGGCCGGAGTGCTCAGCCGGCGCTGCGCGGCCGACAGGGCCAGGGCCGCGCCCGCGGCGGCCACCGCGGCCAGGCTCAGGGCGCCGTGCTGGGCCACATAACCGGTGAGCGCCGGGAAGGCGCCCCAGGCGGCGGCGAATCCCAATTCGTTGTGGATGATTCCGCCGAAGAATTCCATGTTGTAGGCCACGACCAGAACCGGGCCCGCCACCATGAACGGCAGCAGCAGCCAGCCGGTCTGGGTGATCCCGTACACGCCGAGGCCGACCGCGCCTGCCAGGCTGACCGTGGCCGCCGTCACCAGCGCCCAGGACGGGATCGCGGTCCGCAGCGGCCGCCCGTGCAGTTCGTCCAGGGCGTGCGCGGCCACCCCCACGGCCAGGAAGAACGCGGCCACCGCGTACAAAAGGTGGCTGAGGGACACGTGCGGGGCCAGCGACGCCCCGATCACCAGGTAGGACAGGTGCCACGCGGTGTACGGCGGGTGCAGCAGCGTCCACCAGTCCCGCCACCGGCCGGGGCCGGCCGCGTAGTAAGCCGGCCGACCGGCTTCAGCCACCCCGTTGTCCCCACATGACCAGGCCGCCGCCCAGGCTCATCAGCCGGGTGCCCACCCCGGTGAACCCGGCCCGCTGCCAGGCCTCGACCGTCCACGGGACCGGGTAGCGGCGGTAGTGCCCGGTGATGCTGGGGCCCAGGAACTGGCCGACCCGCAGCCAGGATGGCCCGCCCAGCAGTAGCCCGCCCGCGGGCAGGATGGCCCGGGTGTACACCTCCCAGGCCGCCCGCCACAGCGGGTTGGGAGGTACGCAGAACTCCAGGCTGGCCACGGTGCCGCCCGGCTTGACCACCCGGGCCAGCTCGGCCAGGGTCGCCTGCGGGTCCTCGACGTAGCGCAGCAGGTAGGTGAAGGTCAGCGCGTCGAAGCTGGCGTCCGGGAACGGCAACCGCTCGGCCCGCCCGTTGACCAGCGCGATCTGGTCGGCCAGACCGGCCGCGGCCACTCCTGCCTGCCCCTGCCGCAGCATGGGCTCGGTCAGGTCGACCCCAACCACCCGGGCCCCGGTCCGTGTGGCCAGCTGCTTGGCCACCCCGGCCGTCCCCGACGCCACGTCCAGCACCAGGGTCCCGCCGGTTCCACCGGAGCCTACGATCCGGTCGACCATGGCCCGCCGCCAGCGGCCGTTCTGCCCCATGGACAGTACCTCGGCCAGCTGGTCGTACCGCCCGGGCAGCGGGGTGAACAACCCCTGCGCGAACCGGTTGCGGGCATCGGCGGGACGCGGCATGGGACTCCTCAGCGCCGGGATTCTCACCTTACTGACCACTATTACGGGGTGCGGACCCCCGCTGGATTGATCTTGCTGCGGC
>DASXJM010000213.1:0-24219 GCA_036497405.1 Streptosporangiaceae bacterium
GCTGGCCCTGGACTGGAACTGGAGCAACTACGCCAGCTACGGCGAGCCGTCGGTGGACGACGCCACCATCCGCAACGACCCGCTGTTCGGCGGGGTGGCCTGGCACGGCTACGACGAGGGCAGCGCGGCCGAGCAGAGCACCGTGCACAACCAGTACCCGGGCCTGGGGGCGTTCGACACCGAGCACTCCGGCGGCGGCTGGATCGCCAACCAGCAGCAGGAGGACATGCAGAACATCATCGATTACACCCGGAACTGGGGGCAGAGCGTCGTCAAGTGGAGCCTGGCCGTGGACCAGAGCGACGGCCCGCACAACGGCGGCTGCACCGACTGCACCGGCCTGATCACCGTGCACCACGGCGACAGCCAGAGCGGCCAGGTCACGTACACGATCGAGTACTACGACATGGGCCAGCTGACCAAGTTCGTGCTGCCCGGCGCCTACCGGATCGCGTCGACCGCCAGCGCGTCCGTGCCCAACGTGGCCTGGCAGAACCCGGACGGCTCCAAGGCCCTGGTCGCCTACAACCAGACCGGGGCGTCCCAGCCGATCACCGTCAACTGGGGCGGCGAGTCGTTCACCTACACGCTGCCCGCGCAGACCACGGCCACGTTCACCTGGGGCGGCACCCAGAGCGGGACCAGCCTCAGCTCGACCGGCACCATCGGCGGTTACGGCGGCCTGTGCCTGGACGTCGCGAGCGGCAACGCCACCGATGGGACCACCGTTGACCAGTACACCTGCAACGGGACCTCGGCCCAGCAGTGGACTGTCGACCCCAACGGCACGATCGAGTCCATGAGCAAGTGCCTGGACGTCGTGAGCGGCGGCACCGCCGACGGGACCAAGGCCGACCTCTACTCCTGCAACGGGACCGGCGCCCAGGTCTGGCAGCACCAGTCCAGCGGCGCGCTGTACAACCCCCGGTCCGGCAAGTGCCTGGACGACACCGGCTGGTCGACCAGCCCCGGCAACGCCCTCCAGATCTGGGACTGCACCGGTAGCGCCAACCAGGTGTGGAGCCTGCCGACCGGCTGACCGTGGTCAGGCCAGCGTCGCCGAGCGGGAAGTGAACAGCTCGGCGACGCTGGCGACGGCACCGTGCACCGCCCGGGAACCGAGATCGGAGACCCGGGCGGTTTCGGCCGGAGTCAGGTAGGCCGCCGGGGACTTGCCATGGACCCGGGCCAGCAGCAGGGCACCGGTGTGCCGGACCAGCGTGGGCTCGCCGGTCACCGGGCCCCCGGCCTCGCGGTACCCCGCGTGGAACCCGGTGGCGCACCGCAGCAGCTGGTCCACGCGGTCCGGCCGGTGCACGGCCTTCATGACCAGGTGATGGGTGAGGAAGGCCAGATCGAAGACCGGATGGCCGAAGTGCGCCACCTCGAAGTCGAGGACCCACAGTCCGTCCGGCCCGGCCAGCACGTTCTTGGGCGAGAAGTCGCCGTGGACCAGGCAGCGGCGATCGGCCAGCAGCTCGTCCAGGCAGGCCAGCACGGCCTCCGCGCAGTCGGGCCGGCGGCAGGCCACGGTCCGGTGGTACGGGTCGCCGCGCAGCTCCATGAACACCTCCATGCTGGCGAACTCGGCGGCCACGGCCGGGTCCTGCTGGGTGCGGCGGTGCCAGATGCCGAGCACGCGCCCCAGGGCGGACCCGACGGCCAGATCGACCTCGCCGTCCAGCAGCGCGGAGCGCCACTCCCGCCACCGGGCCGGGGCGGCCGACATGGTCAGCACGAACCGCTCGAAGTCGTAGTCGGCCAGGGTGGGCAGCCGGTCCGGGACCAGGCCCGCCAGCGTGCGCATGGCGGCCGCCTCGATCCCGGCCCGGGTGACGGTGGACGGCCATTCGTCGGCCACGGACAGATAGGGCAGTGGCTGTTTGACCACGAACCGGCCGCGGCTGGTCTCGGCCAGGTAGGTGGCGCTGCTGACCCCGCCGGACAGCACGGTCACCGTGGCCGTGTCGCCCGGGAGCAGCACCTTCCGGCGGACCAGGTGGGCGGCCACGTCCGGCTCGGCCAGCACGTCGAACTCCGGCCCGGCCATCGGGTCAGCCCCCGGTCCCGAGCGCGCCCGGGCCGGCGTAAAGGCCGGCCCCCAGCTGGTGCTCGATGGCCAGCAGGCGGTTCCACTTGGCCGTCCGTTCCGAGCGGGTGGTCGAACCGACCTTGATCTGCCCGGCGTTCCAGCCGACGGCCAGGTCGGCCAGCCAGGCCTCCTCGGTCTCCCCCGACCGGGCCGACAGCACGGTGGCGAATCCGGCCTGCCGGGCCCGCCGCAGCACCTGGCGAGTGCCGCTCAGGGTGCCGTTCTGGTTGGGCTTGACCAGGATGGCGTTACCGACGCCGGTGGCGATGCCCCGCTCCAGCCGGTCCTGGTTGGTGACGAACAGGTCATCACCCAGCACCTGAATGCCGGTCAGGGCCTTGCTGGCCAGGGCCCAGGCGTACCAGTCGTCGTCGGCGCACGGGTCCTCGACCGACACGATCGGGAAGTCAGCCACCCAGCCCGCGATCTCCGCCACCCAGTCGGCGGCGGCCAGTTCCCGGCCCTCGGCGGCCAGCACATAGCGGCCGTCCCGGAACAGCTGGGTGGCCGCCACGTCGATGGCGATGGCGGCATCCCGCCCAGCCTGCAGGCCGGCCCGCTCGATGCCCCGGACGACCAGCTCGATGGCGTCGCGGTTGCTGGCCAGCGGAAGACCCAGGCCACCCTCGTCGGCCACCAGGCCCACGACCTGTCGGCCGGCCGGGGCGGTGACGGTCCGGGCCACCTCGGCCGTGCCGGCCCGGACCGCGACCGCGATCTCCATGGCCTCGGCGAAACTCCTGGCCCCGATGGGCACGGTCAGTACGTCCTGGATGTCCACGGCCCCGCCCGCGTGGGCACCCCCGGACACGATGTTGACCATGGGCAGCGGGACGGTGGGCGTGTCCGGCCCCGCCACCCACTCGTGCAGCGGCACCCCGGTCCCGGCCGCGGCCGCGATCGCGGTGGCCACCGAGACGGCCAGGACGGCGTTGGCCCCGAGCCGGGACAGTTCCGGCGTTCCGTCCGCGGCCAGCAGCGCGGCATCGACCTGTTCCTGGTCGGCGGCATCCAGGCCGGTCACGGCGGCGGCCAGGACGGTGCGGACGTTCTGGACCGCGGTCCGCACCCCCCGGCCCGCGTAGCGATCCCCGCCGTCCCGCAGCTCGGCGGCTTCGTGGCTGCCCAGCGACGCCCCGGCCGGAGCCGAGGCCACCGCCCGGGCTCCGCTGGCCAGCCGGACCTCGGCCGCCACCGTGGGGCGGCCCCGGGAATCGAGCACTTCCCAGGCGTCCACGCCGCTGATGCTGCGCGCCGCCGGTGCGGTCACCGCAGAGTCCTCCGTCATACTCCAGACAGTAGCCAAGGCCATCCTCGTATGCAACAATCGGTTGATCAACGAGAACGCGCCCCGGCCTTTCCCATGCGCTCCGCGTCGCCGACAAGCCCCCCGTCCGGCTTATTGATCGCAGACAGCCCACGTCTTGATCCCAGTGGCACCGCTACGTACTATGGGGAAAGTCAGATCTGAACAATCGATTGATCGCAGTCACTCGGGTGCCGCTACCGGCGGTCCGCCAGCAGACCGGAGGACGGATGAGCGCCGAAGACGGCTTCCCGCACTGGGAGAAGATCGGCGACTGCATCGACGGCTTCATCGACGTCTTCGAGAACTACCGGCAGAGCGGTCACCCCGGTGGCGCCCGATCCAAGCGGCACCTGCTGGTCGCGCTGACCCTGAGCGGCGTCATGCGCTGGGACATCCGGCACCCGGAGAAGCGGTTCGGTGACCGCCTGGTCCTGGTGGCCGGGCACACCGTGCCACTGGTCTACGCCACGCTGGCCGCCTACAACACGGCCCTGAACGCCAAGTACCAGCGGACCGGAGACGAGCGCTACGCGGTCCCGGACCCGGGCCAGCAGCTCACCTGGCCCGACCTGCTCGGTTTCCGCCGCCACGGCGGCCTGGCCGGTCACGCCGAGATGGCGGGCAAGACGCTGTTCCTGAAGTTCAACACCGGCCCCTCCGGGCACGGCGCCCCGGCCGCGGCCGGGGAAGCCCTGGCCCTCAAGCGGGCGGGCGCGCACGGGGTCAAGGTGTTCGCCATCGACGGCGAGGGCGGCCTGACCCCGGGCGGCTGGCACGAGACGAAGAACTCCGCCTGGGGCCTCGGCCTGGACAACTTCTACACCCTGGTCGACTGGAACAACTTCGGCATCGACGAGGTGCCGATCGGTGACGTCGTGCACGGGGAACCGCGCGACTGGTTCGAGCCGTACGGGTTCCGGGTCTACGGCACCGAGCAGGGCTCGGACTACGCGGCCGTGACCCGCACGCTGCGCGCGGCCGCGGGCACGGCCGGACCGGCCAACGTGCCCACCATGGCCTGGTTCAGGACGATCAAGGGCCGCGGCTACGGCGTCACCGGCTACCGCTCCCACGGCACCCCGCACCGGATGAACTCCGAGCTGTTCTGGGCCGGGCGCCGGGAGTTCGCCGACAAGTACGGCGTCAGCTGGCACGGCGCCGATCAGCCCGCCCCCGAGGACGAGACCGCCCGGCGGGCCCAGTTCGAAGCCAACCTGAAGGTGATCGCGGACGTGATCACGTCCGATGACGAACTGGTCGACTACCTGGCCGACCGGCTGGTGGAGCTGGGCGAGTCCGTGCCCATCCGGATCAAGAGCTTCGCCCTGGACACGTCCAGGAACCCGCACCAGGACCCGCAGTTCTGGGACTTCGAGCGCTACCCCAAGGAGCTGTTCGCCGAGCCGGGAACCATGGTGGCCAACCGGGTCGCCCTGGCCCGGTGGGGCGCCTACGTCAACAGCACCGGCCGCCGGGAGTACGGGCGGCCGCTGTTCCTGGCCATGTCGGCCGACCTGGCCGAGTCCACCAACATCGCGGGCTTCGCCGAGGGCTTCGCCGACACCCCCGGCTGGGGCCGGTACGAGCGCGACGCCCACCCCGAGGGGGTGCTGCTGCCGCAGGAGATCACCGAGTTCGCCAACTCGGGCATCTCGGCCGGCATCGCCAGCGTCAACTTCGCGCCCGACCCCTCCGCCAATTGGGACGGCTTCTGCGCGGCCATGTCGACCTACGCCGCGTTCTCCTACCTCAAGTACGGGCCGATGCGGCTGTTCAGCCAGGTGAACCAGGACTGTGACCTGAAGGTGGGCAAGGTGCTGTGGGTGGCCGGGCACTCCGGCCCGGAGACCGCCGAGGACTCGCGGACCCACTTCGGGATCTTCTCCCCCGGGGTCACCCAGCTGTTCCCGGAAGGCTCGGTCATCAACCTGTACCCGTGGGAGTACAACGAGGTCCCGGTGCTGCTCGGGGCAGCTTTCGCCACCGACGTGCCGATCGTGGCCCTGCACCTGACCCGGCCACCGGTCGAGGTACCGGACCGGACCGCGCTGGGCATCGAGTCGCACCTGGCCGCGGCGCGGGGGGCGTACCTGATCCGGGACTACCAGCCCGGCCGGCCCCGGGGCGGGACGATCCTGGTCCAGGGCTCGATGTCGACCGCCAACACCGTCAGCCTGCTGCCCCGGCTGGACGAGCTGGGGCTGAACGTCAAGCTGGTCGCGGTGGTGAGCCCGGAGCTGTTCCGCCGGCAGCCGGCGTCCTACCGGGAGTCGGTCATCTCCCCGGCCGACCAGGTCGACCTGACCTACGTGACCAACGGCGCCAAGCGGCTCATGCGGGACTGGGTCACGCATCGTTCCGCCGACGACTACGCCATGGCCGCCGACTTCGACGACCGCTGGCGGACCGGCGGCAGCCCGGCCGAGGTCTACGCCGAAGCGCACCTGTCCCCCGACCACATTCTGCAGGGCATCCAGCGGTTCGTCGCCGCCCGGCCCACCCGGCTCGGCGGCCTCGAGCGGGCCCTCGACGCGGCCAGGAACGACCGGTAAGAGAGAGGATCCACCGCCATGACCACAGCCACGCTGGGACCCGGCACCGGGAGCCAGGAGAGGGTCGACGTGAACGTCGTCGACTGCGACGTCCACCTGACCCACCGGCACGCCGACGAGATGCTCCAGTACGTGCCGGAACCGTGGCGCAGCCAGCTGGGCGCGCGCCGGGGCACGAACAAGCGCGAGGCCTACACCCAGTTCTGGGATCCGCGACGGCTGGACAGCTACGGCACCCCCGGGCTGCCGGCCGGCTCCGAGCCCGACCTGGTGCACCGGCAGCTGTTCGACGAGGCCGGCGTGGACCTGGCCATGATCCTGGCCCAGGCCCGCTGCACCGTCGACCCGGAGATCAACGCGGCGCTGTGCCGGGGCGCCAACGCCTGGCTCGCGAACACCTGGCTGGCCGGCTGGAACCTGGGCGACCGGTTCTACGGCTCGATCAACGTGCCGATGGACAACCCGGACGCGGCGGTCCGCGAGATCGAGGAATGGGCCGGCCACCCCAAGTTCAAGCAGATCCTGATCGGCCACTTCAGTGACCGGCCGCTCGGCTACCCGGGCTACGACAAGGTCTGGGAGGCCGCGTCCCGGCACCGGCTGCCGGTGGCCATGCACTTCAGCGTCAACGCGGGCGACCCGCTGGGCGCGACCCCGACCGGCCGCTTCCAGCACCACGTCGACTACCACTCGATCGCCTTCTCGCTGACCTACTCGGCCCACTTCGTCAGCTGGCTGTGCAGCGGGGCCTTCGACCGCTACCCCAACCTGCAGTTCGTGCTGGTCGAAGGCGGCTTCCTGTGGCACCGTGCGCTGATCTCCCGGCTCGCCCGGCACTGGAAGACGTTCCAGGACGAGATCCCGGCCGCCGCCGCCGACCCGGTCTCGTACCTGCGCGACCACATCCGGTTCACCACCCAGCCGATCGAGGAGTCCGAGGACCCCAGCGAGGTGACCCGGGCGCTGGAGGCCACCGACGCCGAGAACATCCTGATGTTCTCCACCGACTACCCGCACTTCGACTTCGACGACCCCAAGCGCGCGCTGCCGCCCGGGCTGGACCCGGTCGTGCGGCAGCGGATCATGGCCGGGAATGCCTGCGACTTCTACGGGCTGCCGCGCTCCCGGGTCGTGACCCCGCCCGTCGGCCAGGGCAGCGTGGCATGATCATTGACGCTGCGGTTCACCCGGTCCTCGCCGACCGGGAGCTACGCCCGCTCATCGGCCAGCCCTGGGCCGGCACCGGGCTGCCCCACCCGCTCGGGGTCCGGTACGCGCCGCCGGGAGACGGTTTCGTCGTCCCGCCCGACGACGCCGGGAACCCGGCGGCGGCCGCCGCCAGGCTGTTCGGCGACTGCGGGATCAGCGCCGCCATCCTCAGCCCGCTGACCCGCGGCCTGCGGCCCAACCCGCAGGAAATGGCGGCGATCGCCCGGGGCACCAATGAGTGGGTGGCCGACCGGTGGCTGACCGAGCGGCATCCCGACGGGGTGTTCCTCGGGTCCATCCGGCTACCGGTCACGGACGTGGCGGCCTCGCTGAAGGAACTGGACCGGTGGGGCGACGATCCCCGGTTCGTTCAGGTGGCCGTGCCGTTGCGGGCCTACCTGCCCTACGGGGACGAGTTCTACTTCCCGATCTGGCAGGCGGCCGCCGAGCGGAACCTGCCGGTACTGGTGGTCGACGACCTGGCCACCGGGGTCGCCCACAACGAGACTCCGGTCGGGCCACCCCGGTTCTTCACCGAGAAGCACGTGCTGACCCCGATGACCGACGTGGTCCAGTTCGCCAGCCTGATCACCAGCGGAGTGTTCGACCGGCTGCCCGAACTGCGGTTCATCTTCGCCGACTGCGGCGTCGACCTGGCCCGGTTCATGGTCTGGAAGATCGAGAAGGACTGGCGGATGGGCCGGGTCGAGATCCCCTGGGTGGAGAAGCTGCCCGGCCTCTACCTGCCCGACCACGTCCGGTTCCTGAGCCAGCCGGAGGACGGGACGGCCGATGGCTTCACCTTGAACCAGGACCTGATCGAGGTCTCGGACGCCGCCGGGCTGGCCATGTTCGGCAGCCGGTTCCCGTTCTGGAACTTCGCCGACCCGCGGACGGCGCTGTCCGGCTGGCCGGACGAGACCGCCCAGCGCATCCTCGGCCAGAACGCCCTCGATTTCCTGCCCCGGCTGCGGGCCGCCCTGCCCGATCACACAGATTCCAGCCGGACGTGACCGGGGAACGCCACGTCGACGTGCTGGTCGTCGGCGCGGGACCGGTCGGCCTGTACGGCGCCTACTGCGCCGGGTTCCGCGGGCTGAGCACCGCCCTGGTCGACTCGCTGCCCGAGCCCGGCGGCCAGGTGGCCGCGCTCTACCCGGAGAAGTCCATCTATGACATCGCCGGCTACCCGGAGGTCCGGGGGCGCGACCTGATCCAGCGGCTGGTCGAGCAGGCCAGCCGGTTCTCCCCGGCCTACCTGCTCGGCCAGACCGCCCAGACCCTGTCCCGGCGGATCGACGGCCGGTTCCAGGTGATCACGTCGGCCGGGATCACGGTGGTGGCGTCGGCGGTCATCGTGACCGGCGGCATCGGCACGTTCACCCCCCGGCCGCTTCCGGCGGGTACCGACTTCGAGGGCCGGGGCCTGTGCTACTTCGTGCCGGTGCTGGCCGAGCACGCCGGCCAGGACGTGATCATCGTCGGCGGCGGCGACAGCGCCTTCGACTGGGCCCTGTCGCTGCACCCGCTGGCCCGGTCGGTCACCCTGGTCCACCGGCGGGAGACGTTCCGGGCCCACCGGTACACCGTGCAGAAGGTCCGCGACCTCGGCATCCCCATCGTCACGTCGTCGACCGTCTCGGCCCTGCGCGGCGACGGCCGGCTGCGCGAGGTCGACGTCACCAACGTGCGGAGCCGGGAGCTCCAGACCCTGCCCGCCGACGCCGTAGTGGCCGCGCTCGGGTTCACCGCCGACCTCGGGCCGCTGGAGAGCTGGGGCGTGAAGATCGAGTCCCGCCGCATCCTGGTCGACTCGCGGATGTCCACCACGGTCCCCGGGGTCTACGCGGCCGGCGACATCACCGACTACGCGGGCAAGATCCGGCTGATCTCGGTGGGCTTCGGCGAGGTGGCTACCGCGGTCAACAACGCGGCGGCCCGGATCGACCCCGGGGCCGATCTGTTCCCCGGTCATTCGACCGAGCTCGCGATGTGACGGGAGAGCTGCGATGCCATTCTTCATCGGCGCGGAGTGCATCGATTCCAGGGACATGTCCTGCGTGGACGAGTGCCCGGTCGACTGCATCTACGAAGGCAACTACAAGCTGTACATCAACCCGGCCGAGTGCATCGACTGCGGCGCGTGCGAACCGGCCTGCCCGGTCGACGCCATCGCGGTCGACCGGAGAGTCCCGGACGAACTGACGGCCTGGCGGGACGACAACGCGCGCTTCTTCACCGAGATCCTGCCCGGCCGCACCGAGCCGGTCGGCAACCCCGGCGGCGCCCGGAAGGCCGGCCCGATCGACGCGGACACCGAACTGGCCACGGCGACCGCCGCCGCCACCGAGTAGCCGCGGCGACGCGGCGGGCCCGGCCCGCCGTCTCGCCCGTGGCTGGCACCGAAGGGACGCAATGTTGCGTGGCAAGGTCCTGCTGACCGACCATCCCTGGCCCGACGCCGGCATCGAACGGGACATCCTGGCCGGAGCCGGCCTCGAACTGACCGAGCTGCCGGCCGGCGCCGACCCGGCCAAGAGCCGGTCGCTGTCCGCCGACGTGGACGGCATCCTGACCTGCTGGGCCCCGGTGCCGCGGGCCATGATCGAAAGCAGCCCGTCGCTGCGGGTCGTCTCCCGCATGGGGGTCGGGCTGGACAACATCGATCTGGCCGCCGCGGCGGCCCGGGGCATCGTGGTGACCAACGTGCCCGATTACTGCGTCGAAGAGGTCTCTGACCACGTCGTCGCCTTCGTGCACGCCTGGGCCCGCGGCACGATCTGGTACGACCGGCTGGTCCGCGAGGGTGGCTGGGCCCCCGGCCGGTACCCGCTGCGGAAGGTCTCCTCGCTGACCGTCGGCGTGATCGGGCTGGGCCGCATCGGGCAGCGGGCGGCGGCCAAGCTGCGGGCCCTGGGCTGCCGGGTGCTCGGGTCCGACCCCGCGGCCCCGGTCGCGGTGGCCGGGGTCGAGATCGTCCCTCAGGCCGACCTGCTCGCCGAAGCCGAGGTCGTCACCATCCACGTCCCGTTGCTCCCCGGTACCCATCACCTGGTCGACGGCACCTTCCTGGACACCATGCGGCCCGGGTCGCTGCTGATCAACGTCAGCCGGGGCGGCCTCGTCGACACCGCGGCGCTGACCAGCACGCTGCGGGACGGGCGGCTGAGCGCGGCCGCGCTGGACGTGCTGGAGTCCGAGCCCGAGGTGCCGCCCGCGCTGCGCGAGCTGCCCAACGTCTTCCTCACCCCGCACGTGGCGTTCCTGTCCGACACGTCGATCGTCGAACTGCGGCGCCGCAGCACCGAAGAGGTCGTCGCCGTCCTGAGCGGCCAGGCACCACGCAATCCCGTGCCGCTGCCCGCGCCACCCGCCAGCTGACCAGAACGGAGAACGATGTGGACCTGGGACTGAAGGACAAGGTCGCCCTGATCACCGGCGGGACCAACGGCATCGGGCTGGCCACCGCCCGGCTGCTGTACGGCGAGGGCGCCCGGGTCGTGGTGTGCGGGCGGGACACCGGCCGGCTGGACACGGTGGCCGCCGAGTTCGGATCGGACCGCTTCGCCGCCCTGCCCGGCGACGTCACCGACCCGGCCGCGCTGCAGCGCCTGCACGACGAGGCGACCGCGCGCTTCGGCGGCTTGGACATCCTGGTCAACAACGTCGGCGGCTCGTCGCGGGGACCCGCACTGGACATCAGCGACGAAGCCTGGGAGACCGACCTCAGCCTCAAGCTGATGGCCCACGTGCGGATGGCCCGGATCGCCGTGCCGGGCATGCGGAGCCGAGGCGGCGGAGCCATCGTCAGCGTGCTCGGGATCGTCGGGAAGCATCCGTCCGCGCAGTCCACCCCCACCTCGGTGTCCCGCGCCGCCGGGCTGGCCTACGCCAAGGCGCTGTCCCGGGACCTGGCCCCGGACAACATCCGGGTGAACTGCGTCTGCGTCGGGGTCATCAAGAGCGAGCAGCACGACCGGCGTTGGCGCGGCCAGCAGGACCAGCTCAGCCGGGACGAGTTCTACGACCGGCTCGCCGCCACCCGGGGCGTGCCGATGGGCCGGACCGGCGAGGCCGGGGAGGCCGCCGCGGCCATCGCCTTCCTGGTCTCCGGGGCCGCCAGCTACATCACCGGCGCCGCCCTCAACGTCGACGGCGGATCATCACACGTTTCCTGACCCCACCCCGGCTCGTGCGCCCACCGGCCTCGAGACCACCTTCGATGAGGAGCCCCATGAGCACCACGCAGCTGTTCGATCTGGCCTGGCAGGGATTCGAGACCGGCCGGTTCGACCCCAGCCCGCAGGTCGGTAAGTACTCCTACGAGGACGGCGAGCGAGCGCAGCTGGAGGTGCTGAACCGGCGGCTGGCCGACGGCGACACCCGGGTCGGCTGGAAGGTCGGCCTGACCTCCGGTAACGTGCGGGACTCGTTCGGCGCTGGCATCCGGCCGTTCGGCTACCTGCTGCGCAGCCGCCTGTTCGCGTCGGGGGCGGAAGTGCCGCTGGCCGGCATCGGGCGGGCCGGCCTGGAAACCGAACTGAGCTTCCGTTTCGGTCGCCGGGTCAGCGGCGAGGTGACCCCGGACGAGATCCGGGCGGCGCTCGCGGGCGTGGCGCCGGCCTTCGAGATCAACCAGGACCGCATCGACGGCGACCCGGATCCGGCCGTGAAGGCGGCCGACAACCTGACCCAGTGGGCCATCGTCCGCGGCCCGGAGGTGACCCCGGTCCCCGATCCGTTCGACTGGGACGGGCTGGTCTCGACGCTGAGCCGGGACGGTGTGGTGCTGGAAACCGTGAAGGCCAGCGGGCATATCGACGACCACCTGCTGTCCCTGTCCCGGCTGGCCCGCGAACTGGGCAAGTTCGGGCTGGCCATCGAGGAAGGCGACGTGGTGATCACCGGGTCGTTCACCCGCCAGCGGGGCCTGGCCCCCGGGCACTACGAAGGCACCTTCGCCGGGCTGGGCGCCGTGACCCTCACCCTGGCGGGCTGACCACCGTGGGCACCCGGGGCGGCCGGGGCACACGATGAGGATCGTCGTCTACGGTCTGGGCGCCATCGGTTCGGCGATCGCCGGATTCCTGGCCCGCAGCGGCCAGGACGTCACCGGCATCGCCCGGGGCGCGACCCTGGAGCGGCTGCGCCGGGAACCGCTGGGCATCGAGCGGCCGTCGGGACCGGTGACCGTGCGGCTGCCGGTGGTGGACGGTCCCGGCGCGATCGACTGGGCCGATGACGACCTAGTGGTGCTGGCGGTCAAGAGCCAGCACACCGCCGGAGTCCTGGCCGAGCTGGCCCGGTTCGCGCCGGCGACCCTCCCGGTGGTGTGCGCCCAGAACGGCGTCCACAACGAGCAGGAGGCGCTGCGGTACTTCCGCAACGTGTACGGCATCGCGGTGCTCTGCCCGACCGCGCTGGTCCGGCCGGGCGTGGTCCAGAGTTACGCCGAGCCGGTTCCCGGCATCCTCGACGTCGGCCGGTGGCCGGCCGGGGCCGACGACCACGCCGCCCGGTGCACGACCGCGCTGGCCGCGGCCGGCTTCAGTTCCCGCCCGGAGCCGGAGGTGTCCCGCTGGAAGTGGCGCAAGCTGCTGGCCAACCTGGACAACGCGGTCGACGCGATCTGCGGGCCGGACGCGCGGCGCAGCCCGCTCAGCGACCGGGCCATCGCCGAGGGCCGCGCCTGCCTGGCCGCGGCCGGGATCCAGACGGCCACCGCCGAGGAGGAGCGGGCCCGCCGCGGCGACCTGCTCCACGTGCAGCCGGTCGGCGGGGCCGGGCGCCCGGGCGCCTCGACCTGGCAGAGCCTGGCCCGCCGGACCGGCAGCATCGAAACGCCCTACCTGAACGGGGAGATGGTGCTGCTGGGCGCCGTGCACGGGGTGCCGACCCCGGTCAACGCGATGCTGGTCCAGGTGATGGCCCGGCTCGCGCACTCCGGTGCCGGGCCCGGGTCGATCAGCCTGGAACAGCTGACCGCCATGGCCGGCCCGGCCGTCGCCGCCTGAGCGTGGAGCCCGAGCACGCCCCGGCGGCCCTGGCCCCGGATCTGCCCGCGCCGGTGGTCCAGCGGCGCTACGTCATCTTCGCGCTGGTGTCGGTGGCGCTGTTCATGAGCTCGATCGACCAGACGATCGTGGCCACCGCGATGCCCGCCATCCACCGCAGCCTGCACGCCGCGATCAACTGGAGCAGCTGGACTATCACGATCTACTCGCTCGGGCGGGTCCTGGTGCTGCCGCTGGTGGGCCGGGTCGGCGACCACCTCGGGCGCCGGCTGACCTTCATGATCGCGATCACGATCTTCACGGTGGCCTCGCTGCTGTGCGGCCTGGCCAGTTCGATCTACATGCTGGTCGCGCTGCGGCTGGTGCAGGCGCTGGGCGGCGGCGCCTTCATCCCGTCGGCGACCGGGATCGTCTCGGACTGCTTCGGCCGGGACCGGGACCGGGCGGTCGGGCTGTTCAGCAGCATCACCCCCATCGGCGCCATCGTCGGGCCGGTGCTGGGCGGATTGTTCGTCACCTACTGGTCGTGGCGCGGCATCTTCCTGATCAACGTCCCGATCGGGATCCTGCTCGTCACCCTCGGCCTGCGTTACATCCCGCCCGGCAGCCCGGAGACCAGTGCCGCCGTGGACCTGCCGGGCATCGGGCTGCTGGCCGTGACGCTGCTGGCCGGGATGGCCGCGATCTCCTACCTGGGTGAGGCGCACGCCGCCTTGACCAGCCCGTACTTCATTGGCCCGGTATGCCTGGCCGCGGTCGGGCTGGGGCTGGTCCTGCGGCACGCGGCCCGCGACCCGGACGCGATCGTGCCGCTCCGGCTGCTGCGCGGCAACGGCTACGGGGTCATGAACCTGATCAACTTCCTGTACGGCAGCGCGGCGCTCGGGTTCGGCGCCCTGGTTCCGCTGTACGCCCAGGACCGGTACCAGGTGGCCAGCCTGGCCGCGGGCACGCTGCTGGTCGCCCGGGCGGTGGGCATGATCGGGGTGGCCGGGCTGGCCGCGTTCGCGCTCCGCCGCACCGGCTACCGGGCCCCGATGATCACCGGCTTCCTGACCAGCGCGACCGGGATCACGATGATGGCGCTGTCGCCGCCCGGCTCGTTCGGCGTTTACCTGTGGCTGGCGCTGGCCGCGGCGATCACCGGGCTGGGCATGGGTCTCGCCCTGCCGGCCTCGAACAACGCCTCGCTCCAGATTGATCCCACCCAGGTCGCGGCGGTCTCCGGGCTGCGCAGCACGTTCCGGCAGATCGGGTCGATCTCCGCGATCTCGGTGACCACCATGGTCGCGGCCCGCAGCACCGAGCCCGGGCTCGGCCAGGCCCACGTGTTCCTCGGGTTCGCGGCGTTCCTGGTCCTGGCCGCCCCGCTGACCCTGCTGGTCCCGGAACACCGCGACGCCTGGTAGCGACGGTGCGGGGCCGGTGGTCAGCCGGCCGCTCCGGTGGCCTGCGACCGGCCGGACAGCTGCTCGATCAGCAGCAGCAGCGCGCCGTGGTCGAGGTCGCCGTGGCCCTGGGCCCGCAGCGAGCCCATGAGCTGCGCCGCCACCGAGCCGAGCGGGATGGCGACCCCGGCTTCCCGGGCGGCCGACTGCACGATGCCCAGGTCCTTGTGGTGCAGCTCGACCCGGAAACCGGGCCGGAACTGGCGACTCAGCATGGCGGCCGCCTTGCGGTCCAGGACGGCGTTCCCGGCCAGGCCGCCGGCCAGCACCTGGACCGCCGACCCGGTGTCCACGCCGTACGCCTCCAGGAACACGATGGCCTCGGCCACCAGCCCGATCGTGCCCGCCACGATCAGCTGGTTGGCTGCCTTGACGGTCTGTCCCGATCCGGCCGGCCCGACCCGCACGACCGTCGCGCCCAGGACCCGCAGGACCGGTTCGGCCGCCGCGAAATCCTCCTCCTCGCCGCCCACCATGATCGACAGCTTGCCGTCGATGGCCGCCTGCTCGCCCCCGCTGACCGGAGCGTCCAGGACCCGCAGGCCTCGTTCGGCGCCCGCGGCCTCGATCCGGCGGGCGGTGTCCGGGCGGATCGAGCTCATGTCCAGGTGGATGGTCCCGGGCTGGGCGTGCGCGTACACGCCCTCCTCCCCGAGCACGACCGACTCGACGTCGGGTGAATCCGGGACCATGGTGATGACGAACTCGGCGCCGGCGACCGCCGCCGCGATGCCGGGGGCGGACCGGCCGCCCGCCTTTTCCAGCCGCTCGGCCGGCCCGGGGCGGCGGCTGTACCCGGTGACATCGTGGCCCGCCCGGACCAGGTTCTCGGCCATCGGGGCGCCCATGACGCCCAGCCCGATGAACGCGATGCTGCTGATGGTGACCGCCTCCCGCGGATGATGGAGCCGGCCCGGGAAGGTCCGGGCCGGCCGGGGTCAGAACCGGCCCGGCGCGGCGCGCCGGGCCCGGGGCAGCCAGTCCAGGCTGCGCGGGGTGGGCACGGTCGGGTGGTACTCCAGGCTGACCCAGCCGTGGTAGCCGACGCCCTCCAGCGTGGCCAGCGCGCCGTCCAGGTCGAGCTGGCCGGAGCCGGGCTCACCCCGGCCGGGCACGTCGGCGATCTGGACGTGCGCGATCTGGCTGGCGTACGCGCGGGCGACCGCGTCCAGGTCATCGCCGTTGCTGGCCAGGTGGTAGAGGTCGGCCAGCAGGCCGACATTGGCCGCGCCAGCCTGCTCGGCCCGGCCGACCACGGCGATGGCGTCGGCGGCGGTGCGCAGCGGATAGGGCTTCGGCCCGCTGACCGGCTCGATGACCACGGTGGCGCCGATGCGCTTGGCCGCCGCCGCGGCGGCCACGATGCTCTCGGTGGCCAGTTCGTCCTGCGCCTCCAGCGCCACGCCGTCGACCCGTACTCCGTACAGGGCGTTGAACACCTGGGTCCCGAGTTGCTCGCCGATGCCGACCGCGACGTCGATGTTGTCGCGGAACTGGCTGGACCGGCCGGGGATCGAGAGCACGCCGGCATCGGGTCCGGCCACGTCCCCGCCGAAGAAGTTCAGGCCGATGAGCTGGACACCGGCGTCGCGCACGGACCGGACGAACCGTTCCACGGCGGCGTCGCCGGGCACCGGCTCGGCGGGCCACGGCCACCAGGACTCGATTGCCCCGAAGCCCTCGGCCGCGGCGGCCGCCGGGCGCTCATCGGGTGGATGCTCGGTGAACAGCAGCGTGGTGTTGGCGGCGAACGGCAGTCCGCCCGCGGTCATCCATCCTCCCGGAAGGCGGCCATGCGGCCCCACACGTTGCTGTCCCCCCAGATGCCCGACCGGTAGGCGGCCACGTAGGGCAGTTCCCGCGGGTCGACGAACAGGTTCACCTCGGGGCCGTAGGTACCGAGCAGCCAGGCGGCGGTCTTCCGGTCGCTGGCCTCGAACATCAGGTGTTCGGTACCCGCGACCCGGATCAGCCGGTGGACCAGCGCGGAGTTGAACTCGGCCACGTACCGGAAGACGCCGTCTTCCTCGATCATGATCTTGTCTACCCCGGCCTCCAGGAAGACCTCGATCTCCCGGAGCAGGAAGTCGATGTCGGCTGGTACCGAGTTGTCGTCCATGCCGTAGGTCATGGCGACCTCCGGTTTGGGCCGCAGGCCGGCAGCCATGACCGCCTTGACCAGGTTCAGCTTGCTCTGCAGGGGCATGATGGCCAGCCCGCTGGAGACCTCCACGATGCTGAACCGCAGTTCGTTGCACTCGTCGAGGAAGCTGTGCACCGCCTTGGGGCCGCCGAGCGTCACCCGTTCCAGCAGGCCGCCGGTGGAGACGTCGATCTGGTGGTCGCGCAGGTAGCTGTTGGCCCGCAGGACCAGGTCCCGGGGCACCAGGCCCTGGGTGGCACAGGTCCACTTGGCCGAATCGATGTGGTCGCCCCACATGGTGGTCAGGTCCTCGAGCTGGTGCATGCCCATGGCCGCGTTGCGGATCTCGGTCACGGCGACCGTCCGGGGCTTGGGCGGCAGCTCAACGATGGGGACGGCCTCGGCGAACGCCCGGATCGGCTGGCTGGGACCGGTGACGCCCGCAACGCCTGGATCGCCCATAACGCAGACACGCTCCTGTTCCGGCAGACTTCGATGATGGATGAGTCGTCCTTCCGGCCCAGGCCGTCCTGCTGGCCCTGCCGGTAGAGCCGCCCGGCGGTGGCCGCGATCGGGACCGGTAGGCCGGCCTGCCCGGCGGCCTCGGTCACCAGGCCCATGTCCTTGACGAAGATGTCCATGGCGCTGCGGACGTCGTCGAAGGCCGCGTCCACCATCCGGGCGCCGCGGTCGTCGAGCATGAACGACGCGGCCGCGCCCTGCCGGATGATCTCCCAGCACTGCCGCGGGTCGAGGCCGATCGCCCCGGCGAACGCCAGCGCCTCCCCGGCCGCCGCGATGTGCACCCCGCACAGCAGCTGGTTGACCAGCTTGACCTTCTGGGCATCGCCGGCCCGCGGGCCGACCACGTGGACCAGGCCAGCCACGGTCTGCAGGACCGGCCGGGTGTAGCCGATGGCCTCGCCGGCGCCCGCCGCCATCAGCAGCAGCCGCCCCTCCGCGGCCCGTTGCACCCCGCCCGAGACCGGGGCGTCGACCAGGGCGATCCCGGCGCAGTCCAGCCGCTGTTCCCAGCCGGGCAGGGGGTCCGGCCCGACGGTGGACATCACGACCAGGGTGGTCCCGGCGCCGAGACCGGCCGCCAGGCCGTCCGGGCCGAAGATCACCTCTTCGGCCTGCGCCGCGTTGGCCACCATGACGACGGCGATCGCGGCGTCCCGGGCCGCCTCGGCGGGCGAGGCGGCCGCGGTGACGGCGTCCAGGCGGTCCAGACGGCCCGGCACAACGTCATAGCCCGCGACGGAGTACCCGGCCCGGGCCAGGCCGCTGGCCATCGGTGCGCCCATGGCCCCCAGCCCGGCCCAGGCGATGACGGGACCGGTGCTCACGAGGCGGTCATGCCCGGTCCAGTTCCGACACCGGCCGGGTGGCCGGCAGGTCGTAGAACTCGATCGCGTTGCGGGACATGATGCGGTCGTGCATGTCCCGGTCGAGGTCCGGGGGCAGCGCCCGCTGCGGGTCGTCGTAGTCGTAATGTGGGTAGTCGCTGGAGAACATCAGGATGTTGGCCGCGTCCGCCAGTTCCAGGTACCGCGCGACCTGGCCGGGGGTCTCCGACTCCTCGACCGGCTGGGTGGTGAACCGCACGTGGTCCCGGACGTAACTCATCGGGTCGGACCGCGCGGCCGGGATCTCCCCGGCCAGCTTCGGCCACTGCTGAGCCAGCCGGGCCAGCACCGGACGGTGCCAAAGGAAACCGCCTTCGACCATGACGACCCGGAAGTCCGGCAGGCGGTCGAAGGTCCCGGCGCAGATCCAGCTCATCAGGTGGGCCGCGTAGGTTACCGGGAACGCGATCGAGTGGTAGTCGACGTGGTGCGGGTAGCGGCCGACCGGGGTCTGCCCGATCGAGTCGGCGGCGTTGGTCGTGAAGTGCATCGCCACCGGCAGCCGGTGGCGGGCCGCGGCCGCCCAGATCGGGTCGTACTGCGGGTACCCGAGCGGCCGTTCACTGTAGTGGCCGAGCACGACCTGCTTGAAGCCGGGATGGCCGGCCCAGTGCTCGATCTCCTCGACGGCGGCGGGCACGTTGTCGACCGGGATGCTGATCGACCCGAAGAACCGGCCGCCCGCGCTCCACTGGTCCAGCCAGGTGCTGGCCAGCCACATGTTGGACGCCCGGCACAGGGCCGCGTTCAGGTCCGGGTCGACCGTGCCCCGGGCGTGCCGCAGCACGATCGCGAAGTCGACGGCGGCCTCGCTGAGCAGTTGCTTGTGGACCAGGTCGGGCTCGGACCCGGCGGGCAGCCCGCTCGGCCCGTAGCTGTCCAGACGGCGGGCGTTCCACAGCGGGCCGTAGGATTCGCGCTGGCTGGTACCACGCCGGCTGCCCAGGCGGCTGCGCCATGGCTCCGGCATGTACTGCAGCATGGCGTCGCGGTTCTGGAATTCGACGTGGACGTCGCAGTCGACGATGCTGACGGCGACTTCCTGGTTCTGGTCGGCGAGTGTTTCGGCGGTCATGTCCTCACCCCGGACTTCACTGTGGGTTGGTTTGGCTTTTCAGGAAGCTGGCCAGTCGGGGCATCGCCTCCAGTGCGTTTCCGCTGAGGACCCGGTCCTGGATCGGGCCGGGCCACTGGTCGTACACGGTCTTGGCGTCCATCGCGTCCCAGTACGGGAAGTGGCTGCCGAACAGGACGAGGTGCTCGGCGTCGGAGATGCCGAGCAGGTCCGGGCTCACGGTCGCCCCGTCGGCGACCCCGTCCTCGGGGTGGCTGACGAACCGCAGGTGGGGCTGGGCGTACTGGGACGGGATGCGCTCGACCCAGGGGATCTCGACCCGGCCGGACCGCCAGTCCTTTTCCAGTCGCCACAGCATGACCCGGCCCAGGTCGACGCTGGCGTCACCGAAGATGACCTTCAGGCCCGGAACCCGGTCGAAGATCCCGCAGGTGATCAGCGTGGCCATGTGCACGATGTCGGAGAACGGCGTGGCCGCGAACTTCTCCGCGAAGTACCGGACCGCCCCGACCGGCGATTCCGGGTGGGCTACCCCGGTCGCGTAGTCGTCGTAGATCGCCACCGGCAGGCCCAGGTCGGCGACCACTTCCCAGATCGGCAGGTAGGTGTCGTCCCCGTAGGGCACGAACGTCCGCATCGGCACGGCCACCTGGACGAAGCGGGGGTCGTCGGCCCAGGTCCTGATCTCCGCCAGCGACGCCGCGACGTTGGTGACCGGCAGCCGGATCGAGCCGGCGAACCGGCCGCCGTACTGGATCTGGGACAGCCACCGATCGGCCACCCACGTGTTGGTGGCCCGGGCGACCGCCGCCGCGACCTGCGGGTTGGGCTCGAGTCCGCGGGTGAGCGGTGAGATCACGGCCACGTCGACGCCGCGCTCGCCGAACAGCACCCGGGCGAACTCGGCCGGGTCGGCGGTCAGGCCCGGATCGATGATCACGCCCGGATCCGGGGGGACGTGCCGCAGCCCCATCGGGTCCGGCAGCCGGCCGTCGCTCCACGGTTTGCCGATGAGGGGGAACAGTTCCTGGTCGGCCAGAATCGGGTGAACTGAGGTGTCGATCAGCATGCGATCACGATCCTTCTGGATCAGCGGAGCTCAAGGTAGACCATCGCGCTTTCGACGACGACCGGATACGTCTCGACCCGGGCATCGGCCATCCGGGCGATGTCCTCGACGGTCACTTCGTAGGTCGCGACCCGTTGCCGGGACGGGAACACCGTCTTGCCGGTCAGGATGTCGAATTCCCAGTGGTGCCAGGGACAGGCGATGATCTCGTTGTCCCGGATCCACTCGGTCTCGAACCGGCCGTCCGGGGTCGTCGTGGCCCGGGTGGTCCCGGTCTGCAGCCCGGCGCACAGGGGGCCGCCCATGTGCGGGCAGGTGTTCTTCAGGGCGTAGAACGAGCCGTTGATGTTGAAGATGCCGATGCTCAGGTTCCCGCGGGGGTTGACGATTTTCCGGGCCCCGGGCGGGATCTCGCTGACCGGCCCGACTTCGAATCGCCTGGCCGGCCGCTGGCGCGGGGGCCGCGGCTTGGCGGCCGGGCGGGGCTGGGCTTCGCTGGGCGCCGCGGACGCGGGCCGATCGGCCGACGACGTGAGCTGCTGGTCGGTCAAGATCTATCTACCTCCAGATCGTGGCTGCAGGCGCCGGCACACGCACGCCGCCTGCGGCCGGCGTTCCCGCGCCCGCGGGTCAGGCGGTGGCCCGCACCTTGTCCGGCGGCGCCGGGGTGGCGGCTTGGTCCGGTCCGGCGCTGGCGCCGGACGTGGCTCCCTCGTAGGGCAGGACGATCAGTCGCTCCGGGCGGATCGCGACCACGATGCCGCTGACCCCGTCGGCCACCGGCCGCCCCGGGTGCAGGTCCACGCTGAGCGGCTGGCCGTCGACCTGGACCCGGCATTCGAGCTTGTTGCCGAGGTAGACGGTGTCGGACATGGTGCCGTCCGACCACTGGTTGATCAGGTCCGGCCCTGGCTGCGGGTTGATCTCCACGTTCTCCGGCCGCACCGTGACCAGGGCCTTGTCCCCCGGGCCGGCCGTGCCGGCTTCCGGCATCAGCGCCTTCAGCCGCTTGCCGCTACCGGTGACAACCTCCACGATCCCGCTGCTGTCCCGGTCCCCGGCCACGGTGACCTCGATGAAGTTGGAGACGCCGATGAACTCGGCCGCGAACCGGGTCTTCGGGCGTTCGTACAGTTCGTGGGCGGTGCCGGTCTGCACGATGAGGCCGTCCCGCATGAGGATGATCTGGTCGGACATCACCATGGCCTCGGTCTGGTCATGGGTGACATAGATGGAGGTCGTGCCGACCTCCTTCTGCAGGTCGACGATCTCGTGACGCATCTTGACCCGCAGCCCGGCGTCCAGGTTGCTCAGCGGCTCGTCGAGCAGCAGCACCCGCGGGTTGGTCACGATCGCCCGGGCCAGGGCGACCCGCTGCTGCTGGCCGCCACTGAGCTCGGTCCCGTACCGGCTGGCGTAGTCGCGCAACCCGACGATGTCCAGGGCTCGCAGGACCTGGGCCTGGCGCTCCTTCTTGCCCAGCTTGCCGTTGCGCAGCCCGTACCCGACGTTGGCCGACACCGTCATGTGCGGCCAGATCGCATAGGACTGGAACACCATGTTCATGCGCCGCTTCTCCGGCGCCACGTGCACCGAACGGCTGGCCACGACCTGGTCGTCGATACGGATCTCGCCGCCGGACGTACGCTCCAGGCCGGCGATGCACCGCAGGGTGGTGGTCTTACCGCAGCCGCTCGGGCCGAGCAGGGTCACGAACTGGCCGTCCGGGACGTGAAAGTCAATGCCCTTCACTGCCCGTACGCCGTTGTACTCAGCGATCAGGTTCTCAACTTCGAGACGAGCCATCGTTTGTCACCTCACGTACAGGCCGCTGCTGCCGGCCGATCCGAGTAGTCGCCGGGCTGGCGTCCGGGCCGTGCCAGGCCAGGGCGTGGACGCCAGATCGCCGGTCACGGCCCGCCCCGGTTGCTGTTGAGCCGGACCCGGAACACGTAGCGGGCGACCAGGATCCCGACCAGCATCAGGCCGGTCTGGAAGAGCCCGATCACCGCCGCGCTCTGGAGGTCGCCGTAGTTGAGGTAGTCCCAGGTCAGCACGGACAACACCGCTGAGTTCGGACCGTAGAGGATGATCGCCGAGCCGATTTCCCTGGTGGCGAAGATGAAGATCAGCACCCAGCCGGACAGCAGCGCCGGTTTCATCAGCGGGACAGTGACCCGCCGGACCGTCTGCAGGGTGCTGGAGCCGCACATGGTGGAGGCCTCTTCGAGGCTCTTGTCGATCTGCAGCATCCCATTGCTCGAGATCCGCAGGGCCTGGGGCAGGTACTCGACCACGAACGCCGCGACCAGCAGCCAGATCGTGTCGTACAGCGGGGTCCCGATGTACATCCAGACCAGGCCGGTCGCGAGCACGATGCCGGGCACCGCGATCGGCAGGGTCGCGATGTAGTCGAGCAGGGTCCCGCCCCGCAGCCGCAGCCGGTTGATCGAGAAGGCCAGCAGCAGGCCGAGGATCACGGTGATGGTCGGGGTGAGCACCGACACCAGCACCGTGTTCTCCAGCGCCTGGTGGACCAGCAGGTTGCTGGACAAGGTCTCGAAGGCGTGGAACGACAGCTTGGCCGCGAGCGGGTTGGTCTGCACGTACGGCGTGAGCGAGACGTAGAACAGCACCAGGTAGGGCAGCACCACGGCCAGCAGCACGAACACGATCCCGGCCGCGAAGGTGACCCAGCGCCACGGGCCGATCGTGATGAGCCGGGCCCGGAAGCCCTTGCCGGTCACCGTCACGAACCGGCGGGCCACCCGGGTGCCGAAGCGGTAAAGCACGATGCCGCAGAGCGTCAGCCAGAACAGCAGGCTGCCGAGCGCGGCGGCCTGCCCGTGGTTGGGCGGGGTGGCGCTGGTGGCCTGGTAGATCTGCACGGCCAGCGGCTGGAAGCTGCCCCCCGTGCCCAGGACCGCCGCCACCGAGAACAACCCGGCCGACAGCACGAAGATGAAGAAGAACGAGGAGATCAGGGCGGGCCGCATCAGCTTGATCGTGATCCGCCACCCGGTGGCCACCACCCCCGTGCCGCTCATGTAGGACGCCTCTTCGAGCGACGGATCCATATTGCGCAGGCTGGTGGAGACGTAAAGGTACCCGTAGGGGATGTAGTACAGCGACGTCACCGCGATGACGCCCGGCAGCGAAGTCAGATTGATGATGTGGCTGACCCCGGGGAAGAGGTGGTTGAACAGTACGTTGATCAGTCCCACCCGGGGCGACCCGAGGATCAGCCAGGCCACCGCGCCGACGAACGGGGACAGGAACAGCGGCGCCATGATGGCGACTTCCAGCGGCCCGCGGAACGGGATGTTGGTCCGGCTCAGCAGCCAGGCGAAGACCGATCCGACCACCACCGCGATGGCGGCCACGACCGCCGACAGCAGCGCCGTCTCGAAGAACGTGCTCAGCTCCTGCCACGTGGCGTAGGCCATGTGCAGGTTGCCCGAGGTGAACGTCTCGCCCAGGCCGGTCAGCGTGGTCGTCCGCAGCGCGCCGTAGAAGATGAAGCCGATCGGCAGCAGTACCAGCGCCCCGGTGACCAGGAGCAGCGGGACCTGAATCGAGAAGAACCGTTTGTCCAGGAAGCCGGACCTGGCCCGGGCGGGCTTCGGCTTTTCCTGTTCCGGGCTCAGCTCCGGGTTGACGATGTCAACAGCCACGCCGCACCTCGGACCGGGGGTACGCGCCGGATGGCGCGGGCGCGTACCCCGAGAAGTTCCTGCTGGTGAAGTTCACCCTGTACCCCTGCCTGAATGGTTTCGGTCAGCCCTGGCCGAATGCCTTTTTCCATTCCGCGTACATGGCGTTGCGAGCCGCGTCGTTGTCGAACCGCTTGTCGTCGATCCAGCCGGTGTACAGCGTGGTAGGCGGCTTGAACCATGACT
>DASXJM010000214.1:0-7094 GCA_036497405.1 Streptosporangiaceae bacterium
GGCATCGTCAACAACGCCCGGCTGTCCTACGGCCCGGCCCTGGGCATGGTCCCCGGCGACGTGCTGGTCAACCCGATGCCGCTGTTCCACACGGCCGGCTGCGTGCTGGCCACGTTGTCGGCCGTGGCCACGCTGGGCGCCCAGGTCCTGGTGCCGGCCTTCGAGCCCGGGCTGGTCCTGGAGCTGACCGAGACCGAGGGCAGCTTCGTGTTCGGCGGGGTGCCGACCATGCTGGTGGCGCTGCTCCGGCACCCGGCCTTCGACCCGGCCCGGCTGGCCTCGGTCCGGGTCGCGCTGGCGGGCGGGGCCGGGGTGCCGCCCGAGCTGATCCAGCAGGTGGAGTCCGCGCTGGGGGTCCCGTTCACGGTGATCTACGCCCAGACCGAGGCGTCCCCCGGCATCACCATGACCCGGACCGGCGACACCCCCGAGGACCGGGCCCACACCGTCGGCCGCCCGCTGCCGCGCACCGAGGTCAAGATCACCGATCCGGCCAGCGGCCGGACCGTGGCCCCGGGCCAGACCGGCGAGCTGTGCACCCGCGGCTACCACGTCATGCTCGGCTACCTGGGCGACGTCACCCAGGCGGTGGACGCCGAGGGCTGGCTGCACACCGGGGACCTGGCCGTCATGGACGACCGCGGCTACTCCCGCATCGTGGGCCGCCTCAAGGAGATGATCATCCGCGGCGGGGAGAACATCTACCCGTGGGAGATCGAGCAGGTCCTGGCCACTCACCCGGACGTGATCGAAGCGGCCGTGGTCGGCGTCCCCGATCCCTACTGGGGCGAGCAGGTCGCCGCCGTCATCCGGCTGGAGGGCGAGGTGACCGACGCTGAGCTGGCCGCGTTCTGCCGGGACCGGCTGGCCCGGCACAAGGTCCCCAAGCTCTGGCACCGGACCGACGCCCTGCCTTTGACCGGCTCGGGCAAGGTCATGAAGCACGTCCTGCGCGAGCAGCTGACCCAGACCGCCGCCGACTGACCCGCACCCCCTGACTGACCCGCACCCCGCCGGCCGACCGGCCGACCGGCAATCTTGGACATAGCACGCAAATGGGGTGTTGGCGAGTGTGATCTGGATTACTCTCGGGTTAGCTACTCGAGAGGGGAGCTCGCCATGTGCCGAGGCGGTCGCCTGGTAGCAGACTTCGTGGCCGGTGCCGATACCCGGCCGGCCGTACCGGAAGAGCTCGACGGGCATCTGACCGTGACCGCGGACGGGCAGTGGGTGGTGTGGGCTTACAAGCTGGCCCGGCCCGACGGTGAGCTGTTCGTTCCGATGACCGGCGGTCCCGGCTATCCGGCCGACGCCCGGGCCATGTGCCGGCTCTGGGACACCCACGACGCACCCGACCCCCAGTGCACCTGCGGCTTCCACGCCCTGTCCGACCGGGACCTGCCGGGACTCCCCGTCCCGGGCCCGTTCGCGGCGCTGACCGTCGCGTTGTCCGGACGGGTGCTGGCCTTCGACTGGCGTGGCCGGGGGACGCTGTGGCGGGCCGAGCGGCAGACCGTGGTCCGCGTCGAGCAGCCGGACTGGTCCGGCTGGGAGACCCGCTACGGCCGGACGTCCCGGCCCGGGCCGGCCGAACGGGTCCCGCGCGAGCGCCGCCGCCCCGACGACCCCGAGGGTCGCCTGGTGATGGCGGCCGGGGCCACGCCGCACGGCTCGGGCCCGGTGCGGCTGCGCCCGCCGGCCTCGGTGCCGGCGCTGCCGGTGAGCCACGATGACGCCGGCTGGTGCCTGGAGTCCGGCGACGCCGGTCCGCGGGGGCGCTCGGCCGGCGCCCTGGTCCTGGTCTAGCCGCGGGGCCGAGCTGGGGGCGGCCCCGCGGCCCGGCCGGTCAGGGTTGAGGCACGGTGGCGTAGGCCCGGACCGCGAACGTCCCGGTGCCCGCGAACGGGATCGGCGCCGCCGTGAACCGGAACCCGGTCGGCGGTAGCTGCCCGAGCCCGGTCAGGTGCTCGACGATGGGGATGCCCGCCCGGAGCAGGATCGAGTGGGCCGGGCGGTGACCGCCGCCTTCCATGTCGTCGATGTTGACCGCGTCGATGCCGACCAGCCGGGCACCGTGTTCGGCCAGCCAGCTGGCCCCGGCTTCGGTCAGGTAGGACGCGCCGGTGGCGTAGCCCGGGTCGCCCCAGTGCACGTCGCCGCCGGTGTGCAGCAGCACCGCCCGCCCGGCCACGTCCAGCGCGGCCAGGGCGCCGACGTCCACGGCCCTGGTCCCGGAGCCGGCCGTGCGGGCCAGCACCCCCGGGAGGTCCACGCAGGACTCCAGCGGCAGCCCGGCCAGGTCGGTCCCGTCCGCGTACCGGTGGAACGGGCTGTCCAGATAGGTGCCGGTGTTGCCGACCATGGTGATGGTGTCGATCTGGAACTCGGTCCCGGCCGCGTACCGTCGCCGGGACTGCTCCCGGGTCATGTACGGCCCGATCTCCGGCGCCGGCAGCCCCGGAAAAGTGATCATCCCGTCCGTGATCGGATGGCTGAGATCAACGACCCGCCGCAGCCCGGCTCCCCCCGCCGCCGCCGACCGGTCGGCCGGCCCACCCCGCGTCCCCTTGTGCGCCTCGGCGAACACGCTGACGTTGCTCAGCTCGACCGACCCCACCATGAGCAGGCTCAGCGACGCCACGAGCAGCTCGGCGACCTCCCGCTCCCCCACGTCCGGCCCCGGCACATCCACCCGGAACCCCTCGACCCGCAACCCGCCCCCGTTGGAAAACGTCACCACCGCGTCGAACTGCGCCCGGTACTCGGTAACACCCATGGCGCCATGATCTCCGATGGTGCACCATTCATGCCGTGATTAAACGGTTCGGGGGCGGTGTCCGATGGCTGGCCGCGGCCGCGGCCGCGATGGTGGTGGCGCTGGCCGGGTGCGCCAGCCGGGGTGAGCCGGGGGCGGGGACCAGCCCGTCGGTTCCAGCGAACCCCAGCCTCAGCCTGGCCCCGTTCCCGGCGACGCTCAACGCTGATGGAACCGTGCCCTGGGTCAGCGCCTCGGCGATCGACCCGCTCATGACCCCCGCGCCGAGCCCGCCGCCGGCCGTCGGCCCGACCTGCACCGCGGCCCAGCTACGGGGCGTGCTGCCCGGCTGGATCTACGGGGAGGCATCGAACGACGGTGGCATGGACCCGGTGGCCGCCGCCTCACTGCACGGCTGGGTCAACCTGACCAACACCTCGGGCCGCGCTTGCACGCTGGACGGGGTCCCGAGCGCGAAACTGCTCTCGCGGGGAGTCCCGGTCCCGGTCGACTACGGCCAGTTCGGTACCGGCCAGGCGGTCAAGGTCGGCCTGCCCGCGCACGGTGCGGCCAACTTCCGCATCGACTGGGGTGCCCCGTTCTGCCCGGGTTCGACCGACGGCGGCCCCTACTCGCTGCGGGCGACGGTCGACGGCCTGACCCTGGACATCGCGGTCGACAGCAGCGACGCCCCGCGCTGCATGGACCAGGAAAACAATTTGGGCGTGACCTCCAGCGTCGCCACCAGCCCGATCGAACCCGGCGCCGTCTCCCTCGAACGGCCCAAGCCCACGCCGTTCCCGGTGCACACCCTCACCGCCATCGCCGGGAACTACCCGGCCCAGGTCGAGCCCGGTGGGCTGCTGAAGTTCGTCATCACCCTGGCCAACCCCACCGGCAAGGCAGTCTCGCTGACATCACCGCCCCACCTCAGTTACGCCATCGGCGCCTACTGCGCCCGGACCCCCAGCACCCCCGGCTATCAGTTCGCCCAGCTCTACTCGCTCGACACCCGGCCACGGCCCGCGGTCCCAGCCCACGGCTGGGTGCGGTTCGCCATGCAGCTGACCATCCCGGCGCTCACCTGTCCCACTCATCGGGTCCGCATCACCTGGCAGGCCCCCCAGGGCGGGTTCGGCCTCCCGGCCACCCACACCGAGTTCACCGTCACGGTGACAAGCTGAGGGTTGGAACCGGCCATCACCTGGCCGAGCTGACCTGACTTGGCCTGGCAGACGACGGCGCGACGGCCGCGGAGGGGCTGGACGACGTGGCCGGCCGCGGTCAAGCTGGTGATCACCAGTTGTTCGCTGCGATGGAGGAGCGCATGGACCGTACGGACCGCACGCCACAGGAAGTGTTCGAGCACCACGCCGGGGCCCTGATAGCCGGTGACCTCGACGGGATCGTCGAGGACTACTCCGATGACGCCATCTTCATCACGCCGGACGGCACCAAACGAGGCAAGGCCGGGGTCCGGGAGGGGTTCACCAAGCTGCTGGCCGATCTGCCCAGCGCCGAGTGGGGCGTGAAGCCGATCTTCGAGGGCAACATCCTGTTCCTGGAGTGGCACGCCGACTCCGCGACGACCAAGGCCGACGACGGGGTGGACACGTTCCTCTTCGAGAGCGGGCTGATCCGGGTCCAGACCGTCCGTTACACCCTGCAGCAGAAGAGCTAACGGGGCGCGGCGACCAGCACACAGATGTCGTCGTCGGGCTCGGTGCCGTCCAGCATGCCGTCGGCCAGGACCTGGCTCAGCTCGGTGGGAGGCAGTTCCCGCGACCGGGCGGCCAGCTCGGCCAGCCGGGCCAGCCCCACGTCGGGCGACTCGGCCCGCCGCTCGTACAGGCCGTCGGTGTACATGATCATCAGGTCGCCGGTGGTCAGCCGGGTGGTGGCCGACTGCCGGGGCGCGGGGGCGATCCCGATCGGCAGCCCGCGGCCGCCGCCCAGGTAGCTGGTGCTCCCGTCGGGGTGGACGATCAGGATCGGCGGGTGCCCGGCGGTGGCGTAGCTGAGCTGGCCGGTGGCCGGGTCCAGCCGGGCCGCGGCCACGGTGGCGCATTCGGCGCCGCTGATCCGCCCGGCGATACCGTCGGCCCGGCCCAGCAGGGCGGCGGGATCGGGCACGAACGGGGCGGTGGCGTGGATCGCGCTCCGCAACTGGCCCATGGCCGTGGTGGCGTGCAGGTTGTGCCCGACGGCGTCCCCGACCACGAACAGCGCTGATCCGTCGTCCAGCGCGATGACGTCGTACCAGTCGCCGCCCACCTGCAGTTCGGCCGCGGCGGCCCGGTAGGTCACGCCGACCGGCAGGCCGGGGACCTCGTCGGCGTGGCCGAGCATGGCCAGCTGGAGCTCGACCGCGGTCTGATGCTCGCGGATGGCCAGCCGCCGTTCCGCGGACACGTCCTGAACCACGATCATGACCCGGTTGGGTGCGACCCGGACCGCCTGCATCTCCAGGCAGGCGTCCCGGTCGGCACCGGCCGGGATCAGCATCCGGTGCCCGGCCGCCAGCGGGCCGAGCCGGTCCGGATCGGTGGCGATCACGTCCACCATCTCCGGGGCGACCCGGCGCAGCAGCGGGAACAGCTGGGACAGGTCACCACTGCCGATGATCGGGGCCAGCAGCCGGACCGCGGCCGGGTTGACCATCTGCACGATGCCGGCATCGTCGGTCTCGAACAGGCCCGCCGGGCACTGGTAGAAGAACTGCCGCAGGTACAGCAGCTCCTTCAGCTCCGGGGCCAGGGTCTGCTCCGGAGCTGAGCCGGGCCGGTGCGGGCCGACCGTGGGCCCGCTCACCGCAGCCGCACCGCCAGGTACTGCCGGGCCGAGCCCCGCCGGGCCATCAGCCGGAGCCGGACCGGGGTCGGCGCCATCCGGTAGGTGAAGACGTAGTCCAGCTGCTCGTCCAGGTCCTGGTCCTGGTTCGCGCCGTCCGGGGCGGCGCAGTCCTGGTACCGCTGGGCGATCAGGTAGTTGTTGGTGCAGGGGCCGACCTCGATGAAGAAGTTCCGCCCGACCACCTCGTCGACGGGCAGGCCGGACAGCTTGGACTCGGCCTGGTTGTAGCCGGTCACGGCGCCGTCCCGGGCCATCACGATCAGGCCGAAGCCGAGGTCGTCGATGCGGTCGACCGGCCCGGACTCCAGCGCGTCCAGCAGCCCGGGGTCACCGAACTGCCAGGTCGCTACTTCCATGTGTCCAGGTCTATCAGGTTTGGCTCGACACTTGCTGCAGGACAAATGAGGGGAGGCTGACTGCGCACGCTCAGGCAGCCCGGCGCCAGGCGTCGGCGATGGCGGTGTAGCTGCCGATGCGGCGGTCCCGGCCCAGGCTCGGGGTGACGACCACGATCTCGTCCGCCTGGGCCTGCTCCTTCATTTCGCGCAGGCGCTCGGCCACGGCCTTGGGCTCGCCGGTCACCATCCGGCCGTCGTCCTGCCGGGAGGCCCGGAACTCGGCTGACCGGGACATCTTCAGCACTTCCTCCGGGCGCAGCGGCTCGCGGATGTTGAGCCGCAGGTTCTGCATGGTCAGGGTCCAGGCCGCCTCGAAGTCCAGCACCGCTTCCTCGTCCTCGCTGGCGAAGGCGAGCACGGACATGGCCGAATACGGCTCCTGCTGCCCCACCGAGCTGGGGGTGAACTCGCGCCGGTACTGCCGGAGTGCCTCGACGGCCAGGTCCGGGCTCATGTGGTGGGCGAACGCCGCGCTCATCCCGTTGATGGCGGCGAACTTGGGCCCGTACGGGCTGGAGCCGAGCACGAACAGCTCGGGCCGCTCGTCAACGACGGGAGCGGCCACCATGCCCCGGTACGGATGTCCCTCCGGGAACCCGTCGCCCAGGAACGCCAGCAGCTGGCCGACCTGGCCCGGGAACTCGGCCGCGGGGTCGTTGTTCATGCCCCGCCGCAGTGCGTGGGCGGTGATCGGGTCGGTGCCCGGGGCCCGGCCCAGGGCCAGGTCGATCCGCCCCGGGTACATGGCCAGCAGGGTGCGGAACATCTCGGCCACCTTGAGCGGCGCGTGGTTCGGCAGCATGATGCCGGCCGCGCCGACCCGGATGCGCTCGGTCTGGGCCCCGATGTGCGCGGTCAGCAGTTCGGGGGCACTGCAGGCCAGGCTGTTCATGTTGTGGTGCTCGGAGACCCAGTAGCGGCGGTAGCCCGCGGCCTCGACGGCCTGGGCGATCCGCACCGCCCCGGCGATGGACGCCGAGGCACTCTCGCCGTACTCGATCCCGACGAAGTCGAGCACACCCAGCGGCAGTATTTCTTCCACAGCACTCACGTCTGGTGGCAACCGGCCTGGCCACAGACGCATTCCC
>DASXJM010000215.1:0-3090 GCA_036497405.1 Streptosporangiaceae bacterium
GACGCTCAGTGCACGGCCAGCCCGATCAGATCCTTGATGTGGTCGGCCAGTTCGGCCAGGCCGCTGACCGGCGCGACGACCGTGCCGACCCGGGTGACCAACTCGATCATCCGGTGGCGGTCTGGCCGACGGCGACGCAACTCGTCCTGGGCCCGGTCGAGGTCGTCGAGCGCGTCGTCCGCGGCCGGGCCGCCCACCTCGCTCACCTGGTCGGCCAGTTCCTCCAGCAGCTGCTGCAACCGGGCCAGCTGACTGTCGGCCACCCCGTGACTGACGGAGACGGCGCGGGCCTGATGGCCCTGCGCGACCGCCCCGTAGTTGCCGCCCGAGACGTAGATGCCGCCGCCCCGCGGCTCCGGTTTCCCAGCGGCGTCGCCGTCGCGCCAGTCCTGGTCATCGTGATTCGCCATCGCTGATCACCGTCCCCTGGTTCCGCTCAGTCATGGTCGCGCTGAGGTGTGCTGGTGTTCCTGGCCGAGGCCCGATCGCCGGCGGCCACCGCCCCGTGGTTGTCGCCATGGATGTTGATGGACTGATCGATCATGTTGGTGATGCCGCTTTCGTAGGCCGAGGTGTCCACACCCTGTTCGGCCAGGAAGTCCAGCACGGTGTCGGTGACCAGGCGCTCGGTCAGCTTGGCGTACTTCTCGGCGTCGAGCCGCTGGATGTAGGTGCGGAAGGTGCGGGTGGCGCCCAGTTCCCGTACGCTGACCCGGGCCCCGATGTTGCCGTACAGGTAATCCTGCGCGGCCGCCGCCTGTTCCTGCTGGTCGCGACCTTCGCGGGTCAGGCCGATCAGGGCGCCGACGGTGCGGAACGGCGCGAAGATCGTGGCCGAGAACATCGACACGAGCGCGTCGACGATGACCCGGGCCATGAACCGACCCGGGGTGAACTTGGGCAGCCGGTCCACGAGGTGCCAGCGGGGATTGATCGGCGGCATGACCGACGAGACGAACTCCAGATAGAACATGTGCCCCTCGACCGCCGCGTAGACGAACGCCGAGGCCGAGATGTCCTGGTCCGAGCCGTCCATGATCTTCCGGCCGCCGGTGAAGACCGGCTGGCCTTCGTCGCACACCGAGACCCGCTGGTAGTACCGGACCCCGGCCTGGGGATGGCGGATCACGGCCTGGACCGCCTCGGGGCTGGCTTCCGAATAGGGCACGCTGGTGGACCGGTCGATCAGCGGCGAGTCCCAGCGGTGCTCGCCCAGGCCGACGATGTGGTCGCACACGGTCAGGGCCTGGAGTTGCTCGTTGGCGGGCAGGCCCGCGTCCTTCAGCCGCAGCAACCGGTCGCGGATGGCCTGATGCAGTTCGACCGGGTCGATCGTCACGTAGTCGGGGCCGGGCCGCCTGCGCCCGTCCGGGTGGCGCCCGGATGGGCGGCGGTCGCCGGCCCGGCGCAGTTCGACCGCGATCGACCAGGCCCGCATCCGCTGGCCGGTTCCGATGAAGGGATCGGCACCGGAGTAGAGGACCAGATTCCCGTGCTGGGCCCCTTCCACCTGGGCGATCCGTGATTCGACGACCGGGCCCTGACGCCGGGCCCGCCGCGGAGCAGCGTCCGGGGCCAGTTCCTCACAGAGCGTGCGGCTGCGCACGTACGTGTAGACCAGCTGGGTGGCCACGATGGCCAGCAGCAGGACGATACCGGCCCAGGTGTGCCAGCTGGAGCCGCTGGACTGGGTGGTGGTGCCGAAGGTGTCGTCGGGCGAGCCCAGGTCCGAGCCGAACGACCGCTGGAGCGCCCCGACCATGTTGGCCAGGGCCAGGAACGCCAGCGGGACCCCGATCAGCACCAGCGCGCCGACGGCCATGACCGCCTTGGACTGGAACGACCGGCGGCCCCAGTTCACCGCGGGCAGGAAACCGGCCACGAAGCAGACGACCAGTACCAGGATCATCAGCTCGGTGTCGGTGATGAGGCCGATGAGCAGCAGGACGGACAGCACCGCGTCCCGGGCCAGCTGGATGTTCCGGGCCCGGAGACAGTGCCGGATGATCGGGCCGAGATCGATCCCCACCGACGGGGCCACGGCCCGGGCCGAGGCCACCAGTTCCCGGATGACGGTCGCGGCGTAGCTGGCGTCCAGGTAGGCCGCGGCACTCAGGTACCGGGTGGCGTTGGTCATGCGGCCGTCGGAACGCGCGCGCGAGTGGGCGAAGAACGGCCCGGACGGCGCGGCATCCGGGGGCGGGGGCGACGGCGGCGGCACCGTCCGCACCGCGGCCCGGGCCGGCGCGGCCCGGTGCCCGTTGCCCACCGATGCGCTGCGCGCCCCGGTCAGGGCGGGCGAGGGCGACCGCGCGCCGCAGTTGCCGCAAAACGTGTCGCCGGATTCCATGACGGCATGACAATTACTGCATTCCACTACTGATCCCCCCATGGCCGACCGGCCGAATGGTTAAAGCTCGCCCTGCTGGTATTGCGTCAGGCCGTACTGGCCGGCGATTGGATTCCACTGGCTGGCGAAAGCCGTCTTGTCGGCGGTGGCCTGGGTATTGGGACCTTCGGCGGCCACGTAGCTGGAATCGTTATCGCCGTCGGCGCACCCGTTGCCGGCCTGGTTCCGGGCCCATTGCTGGTAATCGTTGTCGACCTGAACGGATTCCTGCCAGGCGTCGGTGAGGTCCTGCAGCATCGACGGGGAAAGAGCCGACCGCGACGGCAGGTCGGCCAGCTGGCTGAGCAGTTGCTGACGGGAACTGGCCGCGTCCTGGAAGACCTGGGCGTCCTGGTCTAGATCCGGTCCGCACTGCAGGACATCGTTGTAGGCGTTGTTGACCGAGTTGCGGTCGCCGACGCTCTGGCTGAGCAGCCAGGCCAGGTTGCTGGCCGCCGCTTGCTGCGCTGAATCCTCGGTCCCGGGTGACGACGCGCCCGTGGCCTGGCCGCCGGACGGTGCCGGGGACGATGAGGCCGCGATCGGGCCACCGCCAGCGACCCGGCCCGGCGCGGCCTGGTCGTGGGCCGCGGTCCGGGCCCCGAACACCGCAGTGGGCCAGTGGGTCTGCCATCCGGCCAGGGCGGCGGCGCCGAGGACCACGGCCAGGAGAAGCGGCACCGGCCACCACCCGTGCTGCC
>DASXJM010000216.1:0-1847 GCA_036497405.1 Streptosporangiaceae bacterium
GCTGAATTTCCGCCCCAACGAGGCCGCCCGCAGCCTGGGCAGCGAGCGGACGTTCACGGTCGGGCTGATCACCACCGACAGCATCGGCCGGTTCAGCATCCCGGTCCTGCTCGGCGCCGAGGACGCGCTGGACGCGGGCACGATCTCGGTGTTTCTGTGCGACACCCGGGACGACCCGATCCGCGAACGCCACTACGTGGAAACCCTGCTCAGCCGCCGGGTCGACGGGATCATCGTCACCGGCCGCCGGTCCGACCCCCGCCCGCCGCTGGCCCGCGACCTTCCGGTGCCGGTGGTGTACGCGCTGACCCCGTCGCGCGACCCGGCCGACTGCTCGGTGGTGGGCGACGACGAGCACGCCGGTTTCCTGGCCGGTGAGCACCTGGTCGCCACCGGCCGCCAGGCCATCGCCTACGTCACCGGTCCGGACCGGTTCGACGCCGTGGGCCGCCGGGAGAAGGGCCTTGGCGCCGCCCTGGCCAACCACGGGCTGGAACTGGCCGGCCCGGTGCTGTACGGCGAGTGGTCGGAGGCCTGGGGCCGCCGGGCCGTCCAGACCCTGCTGCGGTCGCAGACCGCGTTCGACAGCATCTACTGCGGCAGCGACCAGATCGCCCGCGGCGCCGTCGAGGGCCTGCTGGCCGCCGGGCGCACCGTGCCCGGCGACGTGGCTCTGGTCGGCACCGACAACTGGGACGTCATGGTCGAAGGCCGCCGCCCCACGCTGACCACGATCGACCTGAGCCTGCACGAGGTGGGCCGCCGGGCCGCCCAGCACCTGCTGGCCGCGATCGACGGCGAGCCGGTCCAGGGCCTGGAGACCGTCCCGGCCCAGCTCATCCTGGGCGAAACCACCGACTGACCGGCTTCGGCTGACCGGGCCTCGGCCGCGGTTAGCGGAGGGCGCCGCCGTCCTCGATGTCGAGCAGGGCGACGTCCTGCGGGCTGGGCAGGCCCTCCCAGTCACCGTGGCTGGCCACCGCGAACGCGGCCACGCGAGCGCCCAGGGCCAGGCAGTCCGGCACCGGCTGACCAGTCCGGCGCGCGGTCAGGTAACCGGCGGCGAAGGCGTCACCAGCACCGATCGTGTCCACCGCCGTGATCGGCACCGCTTTTATACCGAAGGTCTTTTGCCGGGCCCAGCCGGTCGCGCCGGCGGCCCCACGGGTGACGACCACCTCGGACACCCCGCTGGCCAGGAGCCCGGCCGCGGTGTCGGCTTCGGTCGCCCCCGGCCCCCCGATCAGGGCCAGCTCGGACTCCGAGGCCAGCACCACGGTCGCCTGGGCGGCCAGCGGGGCCAGGACCTGGGCCGCGGCCGGCCCGTCGGCCCACAGGGCGGTCCGGTGGTTGATCAGGAAGGCCACCGGCACGCCGGCCTCCCGGGCCCGGGCCAGCAGTCGTTCGGTGGCCGCCCGCGATTCTGGGCTCAGGGCCGGGGTGATCCCGCTGAGCACCAGCAGGTCCACGTCGGAGTCCCAGGCCGCGTCGGCGTCGGCGACACTGAAGTTCGACCCGGCCGAGCCCCGCCGGTGGTAGATGGCCCGGCTACGCCCGCCCGGCCCCGGCTCGAGCAGGAACAGCCCGGTCGGAGCGTCCGCATCGGTCCGGCAGGCCGACACGTCGACGCCCTCGGCTTTGAACGTGCGCAGGACCAGCGCACCCAGCTCATCGGCCCCGACCCGCCCGGCGAACCGGACCGGCATCCCCAGCCGGGCCATCCCGATGGCCACGTTCCCCTCGGACCCCGCCACCGACAGGTTCACCTGCCCGCCCAGCCGCAACGGCTGCCGGGCCCGGAGCACGGCCATCATCTCCCCCGCCAGCAACACGCTCATCGGGTGCCA
>DASXJM010000217.1:0-14308 GCA_036497405.1 Streptosporangiaceae bacterium
TCCATGGGCTGCCAATACGGCCAGGGCTACCTCCTGGCCATGCCCGTCGCCGCCGAGCAGGCCGAGACCCTGGTCCGCCTGGGCCACGGCCCCGTCCCCGAGCTGCCCCGCGTCAGCCCCTGACCCTCCACTCTTATTCACCGTGACCGGCCAGCTCCCCGCCGTACTCCGGTCCCCGCCGTGGTGCTGGCCGGCTCATCCGCAACCCCAGGCGTCACACCAGCCTCACGACTCTGGCTGAGCCTCGCGCCTGAATGTGCGCAATGAACCACCGACCACACCCTGGTGTGGTCGGTGAACCATTACGCACATTGGGGCCGGGCGCTGAGCGTGACGTCATGCCAGCTAGGGCGGGTCGGGTGGGGGCTGGTCGTCGTGGGCCTGGCGGCGCAGCCGGTACAGGTCCTTGATCAGGGCGGGCGTCGTCTCGGTCACAGCCCGGCCGAACATCATCATCCGCTCGGCCCGGCTGGCGACGAGCCCCGGCGCGGCCGCGTCGAGGATGGCGTCGGGCAGGGCGGGCAGGCCCCGGGCCCGCAGTTCGGCCGCGTAGATGTCCCGGGCCTCGGCCCGGCTCCTGCCCCGGGACCTGGCCCGCGCCGCGTCCAGCGCGGCCTTGTGGGCATGCCGGTGGCGCCAGTACTCGTCGAACGGCTCGATCCCGGCCTCGGCCACTTCGCGTCGTTGCTGCTCGCCGCCGGGGCAGGTGCAGGACTCGAGCCAGCTCCGGGTCGGGACGGTCAGCCGGTCATCGCTGGTCGTCACCGGGCAGGAGGCATGACAGTCGCACGGGCACAGCGGAGCGCCGAGTTCGAACCGGTGCCGGCGCGGGTTGAACGTGCCGGCCCAGCCACACAGGTGCGAGCAGGCCGCGTGCGCGCCCGTGGCGCACTGCGGCGTCGGGTGCGCCCCGTTGACCTTGGCCCACAGGTCGGACACGGCCCGGCCCGCCCCGGCTCACAGACTCCGGATGGATACCGGGGGACGGATCTCGGGGGCGCCGAGGCGGGCGGCTTCGGCGGTGTCGTCGTCCGGCTTGGTCTGGGAGTCGCGTTCGGCCCGAACGCGGGCCAGATAGTGGTCCACCTCCCGCTGGGTCTGGTCCTCGGTCCAGCCCAGAGGACCGGCCATCAGCGCGGCCACCGCGGGGGCAGCAGCCACGCCACGGTCCCAGGATTCGATGGAGATCCGGGTCCGCCGGGCCAGCACGTCGTCGACGTGCCGGGCGCCCTCGTGGGTCACGGCGTAGCGGGCCTCAACGGCCAGGTAGTCGTCGGCGCCGGGCAGCGGCTCGGCCAGGGCCGGGTCCTCCCGGATCATGGCCAGCAGCTCGTGCACCACCGAGCCGTACCGGTTCAGCATGTGCTCGACCCGGGCCGGGTGGATGCCGGAATCGGCGGCCAGCTGGCGGCGCTGGTTCCACAGGGCCTGGTAGCCGTCGGCCCCCAGCAGCGGAACCCGGTCGGTGCAGGACTCCGGAACCCGCTGGTCCAGGCCGAACGCGGCCTCGTCCACCGCGTCCTTGCCCATGACCCGGTAGGTCGTGTACTTGCCCCCGGCTATCACGACCAGGCCCGGGACCGGGTGGCCGACCACGTGCTCGCGGGACAGCTTGGAGGTCGACTCGGACTCGCCGCTCAGCAGCGGCCGCAGCCCGGCGTAGACGCCTTCCACGTCTTCCCTGGTCAGCGGGGAGTTGAGCACCGAGTTGACGTGTTCGAGCAGGTAGTCGATGTCGCGCGAGCTGGCCGCCGGGTGGGCCTTGTCCAGCGACCAGTCGGTGTCGGTGGTGCCGATGATCCAGTGCCGGCCCCACGGGATCACGAACAGCACGCTCTTCTCGGTGCGCAGGATGATCCCGGTGTCGGACTGCAGCCGATCCTTCGGCACGACCAGGTGGATGCCCTTGGACGCGCGGACGTGGAACTGGCCGCGGGTGTCGGCCAGGGCCTGGGTGTCGTCGGTCCAGGTCCCGGTGGCGTTGATGACCTGCTTGGCCCGGACCGAGAACGCCCGCCCGCTCTCCAGGTCGACCACTTCGGCGCCGGATACCCGCTCACCCTGCCGCAGGAACCCGGTGATCTGGCACCGGTTTGCGGCCAGGGCGCCGAACTCAACCGCCGTGCGGACCACGGTCAGCGTGTGCCGGGCGTCGTCGACCTGGGCGTCGGAGTACTGGATGGCGCCGACCAGCGAGTCCGGGCGCAGGGCCGGGGCGTGCCGCAGGGCCTGCTTGCGGGTCATGTGCTTGCCCAGCTTCAGCCCGTGCGCGGTGCCGGAGGTGACGGCGAACGCGTCGTACAGCGCGATCCCGGCCCCGACGTAGGGGCGCTCCCAGTGCTTGGTCAGCGGGTACAGGAACCGCACCGGGTGCACCAGGTGCGGGGCCAGCCGGTCCAGCAGCAGGCCCCGTTCGTGCAGCGCCTCCCGGACCAGCGCGAAGTCCATCATCTCCAGGTAGCGCAGGCCACCGTGAATGAGCTTGCTGGACCGGCTGGAGGTGCCGCTGGCCCAGTCCCGGGCCTCGACGATGGCCGTGCTCAGCCCGCGGGTCACGGCGTCGAGGGCGGAACCCGCTCCGACCACGCCGCCGCCGACGACCAGGACGTCGACCTCGGCCTCGCTCATCTTGTCGATCATGTCGTCCCGGGTTACCGGGGACAGTTCAGCACTCACCGGATCAGCCGCCCTTCGCGTCGTCAGCGTGCGCGCAAGCGTTTCTGCCAGCCTAAATACCCCGTTCCCAGCTAGCTAGCGGCGGGACCAGCTTCTAGCTGACAGCGGGACCAGCTTCCTGCCTCACCTGGGTCCGCAGCTGCTTGCGGTCGAGCTTGCCCACGCTGGTCAGCGGGATGGCGGGCACGACGCGGACCTCACGCGGGTACTTGGTCGCGGCCAGGTGGGCCCGGGCGTGCTCGACCAGCTCGTCCGGGGTGGCCGTGGTGTCCGGGCGCAGGGCCACGAACGCCACCACCTCCTCGCCGAGCCGGGGGTCCGGCCGCCCGACCACGGCCGCCTGGGCCACGGCCGGGTGGGTGAGCAGCACGTCCTCGACGTCGCGCGGGTAGACGTTGAAGCCGCCCCGCAGGATCAGGTCCTTCTTGCGGTCGACCACGTACAGGTAGCCGTCGGCGTCCAGGTGACCGATGTCGCCGGTGTACAGCCAGCCCTCGTGCAGGGCGGCCGCGGTGGCGTCGGGGGCGTGCCAGTAGCCGGACAGCACGCCGGGGGAGTGGACGCAGATCTCCCCGTCCTGGCCCGGGGCCAGCACCTCCCCGGCGTCGTCGCGGATCTGCACCGTGCAGCCCGGGACCGGCAGGCCCACGCTGCCTACGCGGCGCGCGCCCAGCGGGTTGGCCGCGATGATCGACGCCGACTCGGTACAGCCGTAGCCCTCGTAGACCTCGGCGCCGGGCACCCGGCGCTCGAACTCCTCCCGGACCTCGGCGGCCAGCGGGGCGGCCCCGGAGGACACCGCGACCAGGGCCGACAGGTCGGCCTCCTCCAGCGGCTGGGCCAGCAGCATCTGGATCATCGAGGGCACCAGGGTGGTCCGCTGGGCCCGGTGCTGCTGGGCCAGCTTGAGCCAGCCGGCCGGGTCGAACCACCGCATCAGGATCGACCGCTGCGGGCTCTCCGCGTGCATGCCCACGCAGGTGACCAGCAGCCCGTAGGCGTGGGCCAGCGGCAGCGGCATCAGGGTGGAGGTCAGCCCGTCCGCCCCGGGCGCCTGGTGCGAGGACGACCCGCACCAGAATAGGTTGGCGTGGGTCAGCGGAACCCCCTTGGACCGGCCGGTGGTGCCGCCGGTGTACAGCAGCGCGGCCAGGTCGTCGTCATCGGCGTCCACGATGGTCCCCGGGCCGGCCGCGGCCACCTCGGCGAAGCTCAGCAGCTGGGGCCCGTCCCCGCCCGCCGAGATGGCCTCCCCGGCTCCGGTGGCGACGATGACGGACCGGACGCTGTCCGCCCCGTTCGCGGCGGCCAGCACCTTGGGCAGGAACTCGGGGGTGGTGACCACGGCCACCGCCTCGGAGTCGGCCAGCGCGTGCCGCAACTCGTCCTCACTGACCAGGAAGATCAGGGGCGTCACCACCACCCCGGCCCGCCACGCGCCGTTGTAGGTGACCAGCACCTCGGGGCAGTTGGCCATCAGCACCACCACCCGGTCGCCCGGCCGCACCCCCAGCCCGGCCAGGCCCGCCCCGAACCGCGCCGCCTGGTCGGCCAGCTCGGCCCGGGTGAACCAGCGATCCTCGAAGAACAGGGAGTCCCCGTCACCGTGCCGCTCGAGCTGACGTTCCGCCTGCCGGGCCAGGTGCTTGGTTCCCACGCTCGCCTCATCTCCCGTCCGCCGGTCTGTGGTACGCGACAGTTCCTCATGGAATATCACGCCTGCCGAACGATACGGTCCGTCCGGGCCCGCCCTCAAGACCCGGACATAACGGAACGCCCCGGCCCAGAGCGGGCCGGGGCGTTCCGGGGCCTCAGCGGGCCCGGTGCGAGGTGGTGGTGTCGCTCTCCCGGGCGATCTGGAAGAACGACGAGCGCAGGCCGAACCGGGCGATCAGCATCAGGACCAGGCCGAGGCCGACGATGCCGATCAGCGACCAGACCTCGGAGGCGGGCGCGCCGTCCAGCGACTTGACCACCACCCAGACCAGGAACGCGGCCGCGGCCACCGGCAGCAGCCCCAGCGCCACCGCGTCCCAGGCGCTGGTGAACACCCGCCTCCGGTAGTAGGTGATGGTGGCCAGCGCGGTCAGGATGTAGAAGATCGCGAACAGCAGGCCGGTCACGTCGACCACGTCGTTGAACGCGTTCTGTACCGAGGTGGTCAGCAGGTAGATCCAGGTCAGGACGATGATCAGCACCCCCACCACGACGCTGGCCGCGACCGGGGTGGAGAACCGGCGGGACACGTTGGCCAGCGAGCTGGGCAGCGTCCGGTAGCTGGCCATGCCGTACACGATGCGGGCGCTGAGCACGATGCCGGTACCGGTGGTGGCGATGACCGACAGGGCCAGGGCCAGCGCCATCACCTTGGCCCAGCCGCCGCCGCCCAGGGCCTGGGCCACGTAGACCAGCACGTCGGCCGAGTTGTTCTGCAGCTTGGACGGGGACACCGCGCCCTGCAGGCCGACCTCGGACAGCGTGTAGATGATGGTCAGGAACACCACCGCCAGCATGGCCGCGCGGCCCGGGTTGACCCGGCGGTGCTTGACCTCCTCGTTGACGTACAGCGTGCCGTCCCAGCCGGTGAAGATGAACACCGAGACCAGGAAGCCGGCCGACAGGCTGCCCTTGCCGCCGATCCCGGTCGGGCTCAGCCAGCCGCTGGAGAAGTGCACGGTGCCGTGCCAGTGGTTGGCCACCGCCCAGAGGCCGACGATGGCGAAGACGATGAGGATCGTGTACTCCACCACCGCCATGGCCACCTGGGACTTGGCCGTGAACCGGATGCCGACCACCGCGATGACCAGCATGACCACCCCGACCGCGGTGCCGATCGCGATGTTGGACCAGGTGCTGGTGGAGTTGGACCCGAACACGGCCAGCACCGAGGGCCCGAGCACTTCCACGCCGCTGACGGTGGCGATGATGTACGCCGCGATCATCAGCCAGCCGGTCAGGAAGCCCAGGTAGGGGTTGATGGCCCGGCCGACCCACTCGAACGAGGCGCCGCAGTTGGCGTTCCACACGTTCAGCCGCCGGTAGGCGTTGGCGATGATGAGCATGGGGATGGCGGTCAGGATGATGATCGCCCCGGTGCCGTAGGCAGTGGCCGCGGCCAGCGCGGCCAGCGTCAGCCCGACCGAGGCGGCCGGGGCGGACGACGCCATGCCGATGACGGTGTCCTGCGCGACGCCGATCGCGTCCGGCTCCAGCCGGGCGGCATGGGCCGGTCCGGTGCTGGGCAGGGACGTAGCGGTTTGATCCGCCATCTGCTCTCCAATCGTGACGGGCCCGATCGTGACCAGCACGGCGGGGGCGAGACCGGCCCGGATCTCGGTGGCCGGTACTGCCGATCACGGCGACCAACGGGGCTGATCGCCAATGCGGAATGGCCACGGAAGACCGGGCGTTTCGCCACCGGCAAATCGGTGGCCAGCCGGAATCTTTGTTACTTCCAGTGAATTGGCTAACACTTAACGTGGTGCTCGATGGGCAGCCCGGTAAAGGGCTCGCCGAAAGCAAAGGGCAAAGCGCGCCGGCCTCCTCGCCGTCGGGTCAAGACCCGCCGGTCCCGCGCATGCGCGAGATCGTATCGGCTCAGAACCACCCGTAACCGGACGCGGCGGCATGTTTACCATCTCGTCATACGAGATCTAAAATATGGTTCCTGCTCGCGCCCGCAGCCGTTTCAATGCCGACAACTTGGCTGCTCAGCGGCGTTCTAGCCCACAAGCATGTGTTTTACTGACCGCAGCCATAAACCGAATATCGTTCGGCGCGACGCTCCGGCGCCGGAGCGCGCCCGCGGTAAATTCGCACAGGACCGACCATCTCCGAGGCCCGAGGGCATAAAGAAAGCCGACCCGGCTCGGCGGCGGCCCGTTCAGGAAACGAACGAGCCGACCGCACCTCAGCCGGATCGGCACCCGCAGTTCAGTAGCGGTTCGCGGCCGGGGGCGGGTTCCCCTGCACGCGTGGTGGTATCGGCGGGTGCCTACTTCCCGGTCGCGGCGCGGAACCTGGCCACCACGCTGGTGGGCACGCGCCCCCGGTCCTTGAGCTCGATGCCCTGCTCCTTGGCCCAGGCCCGCACGTGCTTGGTGTCGACGTCGCTCGATGCGCTCCGGCGTCCGGACCGGCTCGGCGGCCGTCCACTGCCGCTGACGCGCCGGGCCGCGGACACGTAACGGCCCAGGGCCGCCCGCAGTTCCTCGGCGTGCTCGGAGTTCAGATCGATCTCATAATCGGTACCGTCCAGCCCGAACTGAACGCTGCCTTCTGCTTCGCTCCCATCGAGATCGTCGATGAAGAGGGTCTGTACTTTTTGCGCCATTGCGCACTCCATTCTGGCGATCAGTAACGATCTAACGTGATCAGCGCCACGGCGCCCGGCCGGGTTGTTGACCGTGCTTCATGACATGTTTGGTGACCCTGATCGGCGCCACCGGAGCAGGGCCGCGGCCACACGCGGTCACCAGCCGATATCACCGGCCGGGGTCACCGGCCGTGTTCACCCGCCAAGGCTGGGCCACCGTCTTATTGCTCAGCCCCGTTGGTATCCCTCCTGAGTGACACCACGGATACCGACAGGATTGATGCCAGCCTGTTCTCTACTGGGAACAGCGAGAGGACCATACAAAAATTCCCCCCGGATGGCAGTAACCTCGCCGATAACGGCGCGCGTGTCATCTCCGACGAACGTTATTGAAGACATCCTAGAGACTTCACCTGGGCGTTGATCACCGGGTCAGGAATGACGGCCCGGAATTCATCAATAATCCCGGCCACGGGCCGGACGCCCGCCGACCAGCCTTCGGCAATATCTGGGATCACGAACCCTCCCGGCCGCGTATCCCGGCCCGGCCGGGGAAGCATGCCGGGATGGAACGATCCCGTACCGAACTGCTCGGCATATACCTGAACGACCACCTGGCCGGAGCCACGGTCGGCACCGCGCTGGCTCACCGCGTGGCCAGCGGCCGCAACCAGGCCGCGGATCAGGCCGCCTTGCAACGGCTGGCCGGCGAGATCAACGCCGACCGGCGGGCCTTGCTGGAGATCATGGCCTCGCTCGGCGTGCCGATCCGGCACTACAAGACCGGCGCAGCCTGGCTGGGGGAGCGGGTCGGCCGGCTGAAGCCCAACGGCCGGCTGCGGACCCGGTCGCCCGTCAGCGACCTGGAGGAGCTGGAGCTGCTCCGAGTCGGCGTTCAGGGCAAGGCCGCGGCCTGGCGGACTCTGCGCGAACTGGCCACCCGCGATACCCGGCTGAGCACCGCCTGGCTGGACGAACTGCTGGACCGGGCCCACGCTCAGGCCGACCAGCTGGAGGATTTCCGGGTCCGCGCCGCCACCCGCCTCATTGAGGCCGAGGCCACCGCCGAGACGGGTCCGACCGGGGCTACCTGACCCCGGGCCGCTGGTCCTTGGGCAGGAACAGCACCGAGTTCACGTAGCGCGGCGACGGCCACAGGGCCCGGGCCAGCAGGCCGCGCTCGGACACGTGCGCGGTCCGGGCCTGGTGGGCCGCGAGCGGGAAGCTGTCGACCGGGACCCAGGAGCGGGCGGGCAGCACCCAGCCGCGGTAGCCGTAGGAGCGCATCTGGTCGATGACGTCAGTGACCGGCTGGATGCGCTGCTCGACCTCGATGATCAGCCGGGGCTGATCCCGGGTGATCACCTCCTCGGCGCCGCGCAGCACCGGCACCTCGTGCCCGTCCACGTCGATCTTGATGAACCGCACGTCGCTCAGGCCGAGGTCGTCCAGGCGGACCAGCGGCACCTTGATCGCTTCACCGTGGATGTCCCGGCGGTGCAGGGAGGACACCCCGCGCACCCCCGCGTCCGCGCACGGCACCCACAGCTCGGCCTCGCCGCAGCTGTCGGACGCAGCCGCCGCGATCACCTCGACCGGCTCCGGCAGCGTGCGCCGCAGCACCTGGTGCAGCGGGGTCGGCTCGATGACCACGGTCTGGGCGGCCCGGTGCCGCAGCCGCCGGGTCCATGGCCCGTACCAGCCGCCGATGTCGACCATGGTGCCGCCGCGGCCGCACACCTCGTCCAGCCGCCGGATCTCCGGCTCGTAGCGGCGGTAGGCCAGGCTGATCAGCCGGACCAGCAGGGGCTCCGGTATCCGGGCCGCCACCTCAGCAACCAGCGTCATCGCAGATCCTCCCGTGAGGTCACCAGGCCACCGACGACGTGTCCACGTGGTCGTTGCCGGGATTGAAGTAGGACACGAGCAGGCGGCTCCGGGTGCTCAGCTCCGGGTGGCCGATGATGGCCCGGCACAGGTCACCCGCGCCCTGGCCCGCGCCCTGGCCCGCGCCCGGCGCGGCCTGGCCGCGGCCGGACCCGGACGCCTTGGCGGCCCGGCACGGCACCCGCCCGCCCGCCACCTTCCGCCACGGCCCGGCCGGCGCGCTGGCCTGCCACACCTGGAAGTCGCCGCCCAGGCTGGTCTGCTCGACCAGGACCAGCCCGTGCCCGGCCGTGCGGTAGTCACCGGCCGAGACCCCGAGCGGATGCCCGGCCGGCAGCACCGAAGCGGCCGTGTTCGGGTCCAGCGACCAGCCCGAGCCGGTCCAGTACTGGTAGCTGAGCGGGTTCCGCCAGGCCGCCGGGGTGGCCTGGACCCGGACCATGAACACCTTGCCGCCCGGGCAGCCGCTGGGCAGGGTGCCCGCCGAGCAGAACCCGAACTGGTACAGGTGCCCGCCGTCGAACACCGGTGATCCCAGCACCTGCTGGACCGGGAGGGCCAGGCCCAGCGGGCTGCCGAACACCTGCTCCGGCGAGCCGAGCTGGTTGCTGGCCGGGTCGTACTCGACCAGGCCGGAGCCTTCCGGGGTCAGGCTGCCGGGCACGTCGGTGCCCAGCGCGCCCGCCCAATCTCGACGAGCACCGCCGGTCACGCAGTAGTCGTTGTAGCTGATCAGCAGGTCGCTGCGGGCCGGCTCCCGGGCCACCCCGGTGATCCAGGCCGCCGGGTACGCGCCCGCGCCCGAGCAGGACGCGGTGCCGCCCGGGCGGACCAGGCCCTGGGGGGCGGGCAGGAACGGCTCCGGGGCCCCGTCGCTGGGCCGCGCGGCCGCCGCGGGCGGGGTCGGGATCTCGCTCAGCCGGGTCGGGGCCTGCCCGGCCCGGTAGGGTCCGGCCGCCGCGGTGTCGGTGCCCAGGATCAGCCGATCGATCCGGGTCCCCTGGTCGCTGGTCACCGCGGTGTCGCAGAACAGCCACAGGCTCCAGCCGGACTGGCCCGGCAGCGGGCTGCTGTAGCCGCAGTCCCGGGGCACGGTGTCGCCGGTGGCCCGCTCGTAGTTCGACAGCACCAGGCCCGGGGCCGGATTCGGGGCCGGCCGGGACGGCCCGGCGCAGGCCGCGACCGCGGCCATGGTCAGCACTGAGCCGACCAGGCCGGCGCCGCGCCCGTAGCGGTTGATCAGCCCGAGCCGTAGTTGTACAGCTGCCGGGTCGGGGCCGGCGGGACGGTGGTGGCGTCGTGGGTGATGACCACGACACCGGCGGCGGCGATGACGGCGCCGAGAAGCACTGCGACCACGGTCAGCACGACTCTGGTCCTTCCCTGTGGGTTCCGTCCCCCAAGTTACTTCCGAGTAGGATAGGCGCTCCCGCCCGGACCGTGTCAAGAGCCATTGTCACGGTCGTTACACCCTCGTCGCCTGGACGAGCAGGATGCTGGCCGCCGACGGCCAGTGGCACAGCACGCGGTCCAGCGGCCGCAGCGGCCGGGGCACGTCGTGGTAGGGCGCACCGCAGATCCGCTCGCAGGCGAACCCGCGCGCGGTCAGGAATTCCTCCAGGGCCCGCCGGGTGAACAGCCGCAGGTGACCGACCACCTCCTGGCCGGGCCGGCCGTAGATGCCCTTGAGGCTGACCTCGGAGAACACCGGCTGGATGCCCAGCCCGACCAGCCCCCGGTTGTACCAGGCGGCCAGGTTCGGGGTCGACAGCAGCAGCGTGCCGCCCGGCCGCAGCACCCGCTGGGCCTCCTCGGCGGCGGCGTCGGTGTCGACCAGGTGCTCGATCAGCTCGCTCATGATCACCACGTCGACGCTGGCGTCGGCCAGCGGCAGCCCGTCGATGCCGCCCTGGACCACCAGCACCCCACGGTCCCGGGCCTGGGCCAGGGCCATGGCCGACCAGTCGATGCCGATCACGGTGTTGGCCGGGTCGAGCCGTTTGACCAGGTAGGTGGCGGTCCCCTCGCCGCAGCCGACGTCGACGATGCGCTGCCGCCCGGCCCGCCCGGCCAGCACGCCGGCCAGCATCTGGGCCTGGCGCCGGGCCCGGTCGGGTCCGGAGCTGACCGTGGTCCCGGGCGCCTCGTAGAACTCCCGCAGTTCGGTGGCGGTCATCGCCGGACCTCCCCGGTCATCGGAGGGCCTCGTCGATGACCGCCGAGAAGTGCCGGACCGCGGTCGACCAGCGCAGTTCGGCCGCCCGCTGCTTGGCCGCCTCGCCCAGGTCCGCGCGCCGGGCCGGGTCCAGGGCCAGCGCGGCCCAGGCCGAGGCGTAGGCCGCTTCGGTCCGGGCCAGCAGCCCGGTCTGCCCGTCGTCGACCGAATCGCGCAGCCCGGGCACGTCGAACCCCACGGTCGGGGTCCCGCGCAGGGCCGCCTCGGTGACCACGATGCCCCAGCCCTCGATCAGGGCCGGGTGCAGCAGCAGCCAGGCCGACCCGAGCAGCTGGTGCTTGCGCCGCTCGCTGATCCGCCCGGTGAACAGCACGTCCGGCCCGGCCATGGCCTCGAGCGCGGGCCGCTCCGGGCCGTCGCCCGCGATGACCAGCCGCCCGCCCACCACCGGGCGGACCCGCTCCCACAGCCGCAGCAGCAGGTCGATGCGCTTGTACTCGGCCAGCCGTCCCAGGGCCAGGAACAGCGGGCGGCGGGAGCGGGGGACCGGCGGCCCGGCCGGGGCCACGCCGTTGTTGAGCATCCGGATCCGCTCCCGGTCCACGCCGAGGGCCTGGAGTTCCTTGGCGGTCGAGTCGGACACCGTCACGACCAGGTTCCGCCGGTGCACCCAGGGCATGACCCGCTGCTCCAGGAACTGGCCGACGGTGGACACCGGGGGCCGGAACCGCAGCGGCCACAGGTCGGTGTGCACGTGGTTGACCATGCACACGGTGGGCTTGTCGGTCCAGAGCGGGGTCAGGAACGGCATGCCGTTGCACACCTCGACCACCACGTCGCAGTCCCGCACCCGCCGCCGGTAGGCCAGCGGCGCCCGCAGGAACTGGGTGTACGGCCCGCCGCTGCGGACCACCTCGTAGGCGTGCCCGGTCGACGGCCCGCCGCACAGCAGCGTGACCTGGTCGCCGCGCGCGCTCAGGCCCGCGGCCAGCTGGTCGACCAGCAGTTCTGAGCCGCCCGCCTGCGGGCTGGCCACGTCCCGCCAGGCCACGATCAACACCCGGCGCCCGGTGCTCTGGGCGGGGCGCTGACCTCGGCGCGGGGCCGGGCGCGGGATTCGGTCCACGGACGCAGGGCCAGAAGCGCATCCGTAATGAGCTGGGGAAACGAGGGACCGTTCGGTCTCCATGCACCCTCTCCTCAGGCGCGGAATGGCCCCCCCCGGGTCATGAGCGGCGATTATCAACACCGTTGCGGTTGGGTGTCAACACTTCCCACCGCTGTTGAGCGTCTGGTACCCATCGAACCGGCGAGTAGCCGGACAACGACGGACAAGCATGTTGTTATCCGGTTTTTATTGACGAACATTCACGAAGTGCCCTACCGTCCAGTAACGAAGTGACTTACCGCACAGTAACAAAGAGTCGGCCGCCGTGGGGCGGGGCCCGCGCCGGACCGATCCAATGAGACAACGCTGTGCAACTAGACGACAGGGATCCCTTGGGGGGGACTCGCCCTGGCCGATCCGGAGCCTGCCGTTCCGGAGCCTGTCAAGGAGGACCGGCACATGCCCCCCGACGCGCCCCCGTCCACCATTTCCGGGCTGTCATCCCCCGGGCCGGACCCGGAGAACCGGGCCGGCTCATCGGGCCCCCTGCGCCCGGTGGGGGCGGCCCGCCTGCTGAAGGCGTTCACCGCCGAGCAGTCCGACCCCGCCCGCTTCTACCAGCTGCTCGCCCGCGACTCGGTCGCGCTGGTCGAGCGGCACGCCAAGCTGGCCGGGGCCCGGGTGGCCGACATCGGCGGCGGCGCGGGCTGGTTCACGTCCATGTTCCGCCAGCGCGGGGCCCAGTGCCTGCTGGTCGAGCCGGACGCCGACGAGCTGTTCAGCCACGGTGAACCCAGCCAGGCCAGCGTGATCGGGGACGGCTACTGGCTGCCGCTGGCCGACGCCAGCGTGGACGTCTGCTTCTCCTCCAACGTGCTCGAGCACGTGCGCGACCCGGCCGGATTCGTCGACGAGATGATCCGGGTCACCCGGCCCGGCGGCCTGGTCTACCTCTCCTACACGGTCTGGCTGTCACCGTGGGGCGGCCACGAGACGGCCCCCTTCCACCTCATGGGCGGCAACTACGCGGCGCGCCGGTACGCCCGCCGGAACGGCCGTCCCCCCAAGAACCTGTTTGGCCAGACCATGTTCCCGCTCGGGGTCGGCCCGGTCCTGGCCCTGCTGCGGAAACGCACCGACATCGCGGTGGTCGAAGCCCGGCCCCGTTACTACCCGCGCTGGTGCACGTTCCTGATCCACCTGCCCGGGCTTCGCGAGCTACTGACCTGGAACCTCCTGGTGATTTTGCGGCGGACGGCATGACGACACTTCAGCTACGGGACACCTCGCTCGACACCCGCGAGCCCGACTACGACGAGGGTGGCGGCCGCCGGCCGCGCTGGCTGTGGGATGGCTGGGGTGACGCGGCCGAGCGGGCCGGCCGCCGCTGGCTGCTGCTGGTCTTCGCCCTGGCCCTGATCGCCCTGCTGCTGACCAATCCGGGCCGGATGACGTTCGACACCAAGCTGGGCGTGGACATCGACCCGGTCGGCTTCTACCAGCGGCTCTGGCATCTGTGGAACCCGCTGGAGTGGCAGGGCAGCCTGCAGGACCAGTACATCGGCTACGCCTTCCCGATGGGCCTGTACTACCTGGCCGCCCACGCCATCGGTCTGCCGGTATGGGTGGCCGAGCGGTTGTGGATGTCGATCCTGATCGCGGTCGGCTTCTGGGGCCTGGTCCGGCTGGCCGAAGCCCTGAACCTCGGCTCCCGCCCGACCCGGCTGCTGGCCGGGGCGGCATTCGCGCTCTGGCCCACGTACACGATCCTGGTCGGCTCGACCTCGGCCGCGCTGCTGCCCGGGGTGTTCGCCACCTGGGCCACGCTGCCGCTCGTCCGCTACTGGTCCGCCCCGGTGCCGCTCCGTAGTTCAATTTCACCGAAGGTTGCGGGGCGGGGCTACCGGGCCGCCCCGGGCGTCTGGTCCACGGCGGCGCGTTCCGGGTTCTTCGTGGCCTGCATGGGCGGGGTCAACGCGGCCTCGACCCTGGCCGCGCTGGTGCTGCCCGGCCTGTACATCCTGACCCGCCCATCGAGGGCTCAGGATCCGGCCGGGACCCGCCGGCGCTGGATCCTGCTCGGCGCGGAGATCGTGGCCGTGCTGCTGGCCACCGCCTGGTGGCTGGTGCCCCTGCTCTACCAGGG
>DASXJM010000218.1:0-9680 GCA_036497405.1 Streptosporangiaceae bacterium
GGATCCACCGGGCCAGCGCCACCTCCGGCGGGTGGGCCGCGCCCAGGGCCACGGCGGCGTCGGCGCAGGCGTCGATCTCGTCTTTGAGCACGGCCAGCACCAGGTCCGAGCGTTGCGGGAAGTGCCGGTAGAGGGTCCCGATCCCAACCCCGGCCTTATCGGTGATCTCCTTGGCCGGGGCGTCCACCCCCGACGTGGCGAATACCGACTTGGCCGCGTCGAGCAGGGCGGCCAGGTTGCGCTGGGCGTCGGCCCGCGGCCGCCGCGTCGCCGCGCTCTCGGTCACCACCATCCTCCGTTCACCCCGGCCCGCTTGCTGCCCGGCTCGCCTGGTCCGCTTGCATAAACGGAAAGGCTTTCCGTATAGTAACGGAAGAGCTTTCCGCTTACTTGCAGTCTACGGCAGGAGTGACCGTCATGCACTACCGCACCCTGGGCCGGACCGGCATCAAGGTCAGCCCGTACGCGCTGGGCACGCTGATGTTCGCCACCTCGGTCGGCAACTCCGACCCGGCCGACTCGATCCGCGTCCTGCACAAGGCGCTCGACGCGGGCATCAACTTCGTGGACACCGCCGACGCCTACGCCGACTCGGAGGAGGTCGTCGGCCAGGGCCTGAAGGGGCGGCGCGACCACGTCGTGCTGGCCACCAAGTTCGGCCGCCCGGTGGGGGAGGACCCCAACCAGCGGGGCACGTCCCGCCGGTGGATCATGACCGCGGTCGAGAACTCCCTGCGCCGGCTGCAGACCGACTACATCGACCTCTACCAGGTCCACCGGGTCGACCCGTCCACCGATGTCGAGGAGACGCTGTCGGCGCTGTCGGACCTGATCCGCAGCGGCAAGGTCCGGGCCATCGGGTCGTCCAACACCCCGGCTTCGGCGATCGTCGAGGCCCAGTGGGTCGCCGAGCGACGCGGCCTGGAACGGTTCCACACCGAGCAGCCGGTCTACTCGCTGCTCAACCGGGGTATCGAAAGCGAGGTGCTCCCGGTCGCGCAGCACTACGGGCTGGGCACCCTGGTGTGGGGGCCGCTCGGCCAGGGCCTGCTCACCGGCCGTGTCCGCAAGGGCCAGGACAACGACCTGCGCCGGGCCGCCCTGGTCCAGCACCTGCGCGACGAGCGCCGCCTCGACGTGGTCGAGCAGCTGATCCCGCTCGCCGCCGAGGCCGGGATGCCCATGACCCACCTGGCCATGGCCTTCACCATCGCCCACCCCGGGGTGACCAGCGCCCTGCTCGGGGCCCGGACCGAGGCCCAGCTGGACGACCTGCTGGCCGGGGTCGACGTCGCCCTGAGCGACGACCTCCTCGACCGCATCGACGAGATCGTCCCGCCCGGCACCGACGTCGGTACCCTCGACCAGGCCTACCAGCCGCCCGCCCTGCTCGACCCCGCCCTCCGCCGCCGCCTGGTCAGCGACCGCTCCGCCCGGTGACGGTCGCGCCGATCGAGGCGGCCACCACCGCCAGCATCCCGGCCCACTGCACCCCGCTGACCTGCTGGCCCAGGGCGACCAGCCCGAACAGCGCCCCGACCGCGGGCTCGGTGCTGGTCAGGATGCTGAACAAGCTGCCCGGCAGCCGCCGCAGCGCCTCGCTCTGCAGGCTGTAGGAGATGACGTCCGACAGCAGGGCCACCACCGCGCCCAGCAGCAGGATCCGCGGGGTGAAGATCCGGCCCGGCCCGGTGGCCAGCCAGAGCGGCACCACCATCAGCGCCGCCCACCCGGTGGCCAGGGTGAGCCCGCTGCTGCGCCCCGGCCCGGCCGCCAGCCGCGGGAACACGATGATGTACCCGGCCCAGCAGGCTCCGGCCCCGAGCCCGCACCCGACGCCGATGACGCTGATCGGCGCGGAGCCGGTGATGCCCGCGGCCGCGGCCACCCCGCCCCCGGCCAGCAGGGCCCACAGCACGTCGATCCGGCGCTTGGAACCGGCCAGGGCGACGGTGAGGGGACCGGTGAACTCGCAGGTGACCGCGACCCCGAGCGGCAGCCGGTGAATCGCGGTGTAGAAGAGCAGATGGTGCGTGGCCAGCAGGGTGCCCACCACGATCACCAGCCGGACCGTGGGCCGGTCCAGGCGCCGCAGCCGGGGCCGGCCGAGCGGAATCAGCCCGGCCGCGCCGAACCCCAGCCGCATCATGACCACGCCGATGATCCCCGCGCCCGGGATGATCGTGGTCGCGACCGCGGCCCCGCCCTGCAGCCCGACCACGCCTCCCAGCACCAGCGCCGGGGCCGGGGCCCGGGCCTCAAGCGCAGAAATCCCGGACGAGCTGGGTGAGGACGGCGGCGGCGGTGCTGGTGCCGGTCCGACTGACCCATTCGGTGTCGGCATGGGCTCCTTCGCCTTCTGGTCCGTAGAGCACGGTGGGGAGGCCGGCCGCGGCCAGGAAGGCCGAGTCCGCCCAGTAGGACATGGGGGCCACCGCGGTGCTGGGGCCGGCCACGCGAATCAGCGCCTGAACGATGGGTTCGGTGGCGGGGGTGGCCATGGCCGGCCGGTACAGGACGGTGCGCGCGCTGACCGTCACCCGTGGGTCGGCGGGCCGGGTCCGCTCGATCAGTTCGGTCACGTCGGCCTCGATCCGGGCCTGGGTTTCCCCGGGCAGCGTGCGGCGTTCGACCGTGAACCGGCAGCGGTCCGGGATCGTGGACTCCTCGGTGCCGCCGCTGATCAGCGAGGCGTGCAGGTTGCCGGGCCCGAGGAACGGGTGCGGCCGGCCGCGCAGATCCTGGTCGAGCTGCCCGAACGCGACCAGCAGGGGCCCGGCGGCCAGGATGGCGTCGGCGCCGAGGTGGGGCCGGGAACCGTGCGCGGCCACCCCGGTCACCGTGACCTCGGTCCAGGCGAAGCCCCGGTGGGCGGTGCCCACCTGCCGTTCGGTCGGCTCGGCCACCACCGCGGCGTCGAGCCCGGTCGCGTCGAGCTGCGTCAGCACATCCTGAATGCCAATGCTGGCGAGTTCCTCGTCGGCCACGGCCGCCACCACGACTTCGCCCCGAAGGCCCGTTCCGGCCGCGTCCCGGGCCGCGATCAGGGCCGCGGCCAGCCCGGCCTTCATGTCGTAGGCGCCGCGGGCGTAGAGCCGGTCGCCCTCGACCCGGGGGGTGAGGCCGTCGGGGTGCCCGGCCAGCCCGACGGTGTCGAGGTGCCCGCACAGCAGCAGCCGCCGGCCGCCCTGGTCCCGGCCACCGCGCAGGATGACGCTGGGCCGCCCGGCCGTGCCCTCGGCCACCTGGACGCTCAGGCCGGCCTGCTGCCCCCACTGCGCCACGTACCGGGCCACCGCGGCCTCGCCGGCCCCGCCCGGATCGAGCCCGGGATTGACCGAGTCGATGCGGACCAGGGCGTCGAGCAGCTCCAGCGCCGTCATGCTCGCGGCGGCTGGGCCGGTCATCGCCGGTTTCCTTCGGTGCTGAGCAGGACGGCCACGCCGTCGCCCGCGGGATCATCGGCGAGGCCGAGACCGGCCCGCCGCTCCGGGTCGGTCAGGGCGGCCCGCGCTCCGGCCAGGGTGGCCGCGCCGCTGGGGCCGGAGGAGATCCCGAGCCGGTCCAGGTCGGCCACGGCCCGCCGCGCGTCCCGGTCGCCGACCGCCACCGCCGCGTCGCAGCCGGACCGCAGCACCGGCCAGGCCGAGCTGGAGATGGTGCCGCAGTTGAGCCCGGCCATCACCGTGTCCGCGGTGGTCACCGTGGTCGGCTGCCCGGCCGTCAGGCTGGCCAGCACGCAGGCCGCGCGGTCGGGTTCGGTCACCAGCACGCTCGGATGGGCGGTGCCCGGCCGGCGGTAGTGCCGGACCACCGCCTCGGCCAGCGAGCCGACCCCGGCCGGGACCACCACCAGGTCCGGAGCCCGGCCCAGCTGGGTGTCGACCTCGTCCAGCAGCGTCTGGTAACCCTGCACGATCCAGGCCGGAACCTGCTCGTAGCCGGGCCAGGCGGTGTCCTGGACCAGGGCGTGGCCGGGCTGGTCCGCGAAGGCCGCGGCCTGGCCGACCGCGTCGTCATAGTCGCCGTCGACCCGGACCACGTCCGCGCCTTCGGCCGTGATGAGCGCGACCGGCTCGGGCCGCATCACGTCCGGCACGAACACGGTGGCCTTGACCCCGAAGTAGCGGGCCATCCGGGCCACCGCCCGCCCGTGGTTCCCGTCGGTGGCGGTCACCAGCCGGGCCCCGGGCTGCCGCCGCAGCACCTGCTGGCAGGCCCAGGAGGCGCCCAGCACCTTGAACGCGGCCAGCCCCAGCCGCGACGACTCGTCCTTGACCAGGAGCTGGCCGACCCCGAGTTCGGCGGCGAGTTCGGGCACCGGCACCAGCCGGGTCGGCGCGTAGCCGGGCAGCGACCGGTGGAAGGCGCCGACGTCGCCCGGGGCGGAGGAACAGCTCCAGGCCCGGGCGGCCGGCTGGCAGTACCACGTGTCCATGCCGCCATTCTCGGGTCCGGTGACTCATCAGGTCCAGCGCGGAAATTTGCGCAATATTATTAAGGAAGGCTGATGAATTGGGGTGCGGCCATGCTCGATCTCCGGCGTCTGCGGCTGCTGCGGGAACTGTCCCGCCGGGGCACCATCGCCGCCGTGGCGCAGGCCCTGTCGTACAGCCCGTCGGCGGTGTCGCAGCAGCTGTCCACGCTGGAGAAAGAGGCCGGGGTGCGGCTGCTCGAGCCGTCCGGCCGCCGGGTCCGGCTGACCGCTCAGGCCGAGCTGCTGGTGGCCCACGCCGGGGTCCTGCTGGAGGAGATGGAGCGCACCGAAGCCGCGCTGGCCCAGTCCCTGCACGAGATCGTCGGGACCTTGCGCGTGGCCGCGTTCCAGACCGCGGTCCTGGCTCTGGTCCCGCCCGCGCTCAGCGCGCTGGAGCCCCGGCACCCGCGGCTGCGGGTGGAGGTCACCGAGCTGGAACCGGACCGGGCCTATCCGGCCCTGGTCGCGGGCGAGTTCGACCTCATCCTGGGCGAGGAGTACCCCGGCTTCCCGCTGGCCCGGTCCGGGGAGACCGAGCGTCATGACCTGTTCGCCGACGAGCTCTGGCTGACCGTCCCGGCCAGCTGGGGCGACCACCCGCTCGGCCACCTGGCCGCCCGCCCGTTCGCCCTCGAACCGCTCGACACCACCGCCCGCGAGTGGGCCACGGCGGTCTGCCGGCGGGCCGGCTTCGAGCCCGACGTGCGCTACACGTCCACCGACCTGCAGGTTCACCTGCGCCTGGTCGAGAGCGGCCTGGCCGCCGCCCTGCTCCCCGCCCTGTCCGGCGCCGCCCAGCACCCGGGCGTCATCACCCAGCGGCTGCCGGGGAGTCCCCGGCGCCAGATCTTCACCACCGTCCGCCGCGGCGCCGCCGCCCACCCCCGGATCCAGGCCTTCACCACCGCCCTCAGCGCCAGCAGCCCCGGGCCGGCCCTGGGCGTCAGTCCCGGCCCGGACGTCAGTTGATGCTTGGGCGTCAGTTGATGTCGAACTCGTTGCCCTCGGGATCCTGCATCCCCACCGCGTAGTGATCCAGGCCGTCGTCCTCGCCCCCCAGGACCCCGGTGAACGTCGCCCCCAGTTCCGTCAGCCGCCGCGCCTCGGCGTCGACCCGCTGCCGGCGGGTGGCCAGCGGCACCGACCGGTCGGTCGTGCTGACGCCGCCGCTGGCGTGAACATCGAGGTGGAGCCGGTTCTTGACCACCTTGACGTCGGGCCGAGCATGAAACCAGATCCGCGGCCCGCCCCCGTCGGGGTCGACAATGCTGTCCGCCCCCAGCCCCAGCTCACTGTCCGGCAGCCCGATATCGCGCCGCCAGTCATCCCAGGTCGCGAACCCCTCCGGCGGCGGCTCCAGCACGTACCCCAGTGTCCCCGCCCAGAACCGCGCCATCAGCTCCGGATCGTGGCAATCCATCACCAGCTGGAATCGGGTCCCCATCACGCTCCCATCGCCTCAGGTGCCATCCGCCCGTGCGGCTGCCACCACCGTGTTCCTGGTGTCAGTACCCTTTCGGCCCTGCTCACGGGGCGCCAGGCTGTTCTGGACAGGCAGAAATCGCACGACCGCCGGGGAGCCCCATGAACGAATTCGAAGTCACCACCATCATCAACCGTCCGGTCGAAGACGTCTTCGCGGTCCTGCGGGACGTCACCAAAGCCCCGATGTGGACGCCGGGGCTGCTGGAGGTGCAGCGGACCGGCGAAGGTCCACTCGAGGTGGGCGACGCGATGGTCTGGGTGGGGACGTTCCTGGGCCGGCGCTACGAATCACCGGTTACCTGCACGGCCCTGGCCGAGAACAAGCAACTGGGCACCAAGACCACCGGCGGCCCGTACTTCCTCGAGGTCGACCAGCGGCTGGAGCCCGACGGCGCGGGTACCAAGCTGACCGTCCACTGCCGGGGCGAAAGCCGCGGCTTCTTCAAGGTGGCCGAGCCGCTGGTGGTCCGGCTGACCCAGCGCCAGTTCGACGCCGGCGGCCACAACCTCAAGGCCCTCCTGGAAGAACAGGCTCTCTAGCTGACCCGGCGCCGCGTCGCCAGGGGAGGAGAGGGCCAAGAGAGAGACACTTGGTTCATGACCGGCAAGCTCGTGACCCGCAGCGGGTGGGTCATGGCGGCGGGAGCCGCGCTGGCGGCAACCGCCTGCGGATCGAGCCCGGCTCACCCGGCTCCGCCGGTGACGGCCTACGTGGTCAATTCCCAGGCCAGCTCGGTGACCCCGATCCAGGTCGCGACCGACACGGCGGACCCGGCGATCAAGGTGGGCGTATCTCCCTTCGCCATCGCGATCACGCCGGACGGCCAGACCGTCTACGTCGGCAATCAGGACAGCCGCACGGTGACCCCGATCCGGACCGCCACCAACACCGCGGGCCCGGCCATCGCGGTCGGCCGCGACCCGGTGGCCATCGCCATCACCCCCGACGGCAGAACTGCCTACGTCGCCAACGATCACTCCGGCACGGTGACCCCGATCCGGACCGCCACCAACCAGCCGGGCCCGGCCATCACCGTGGGGAGCGGCCCCGCCGCCATCGCCATCACCCCCGACGGCCAGACCGCCTACGTGGCCAACGACACCGCGGGCACGGTCACCCCGATCGAGACCGCCACCAACACCGCCGGCCCGTCGATCAAGGTCGCCAGCGGCCCCGCGCTCATCGCGATCACCCCCAACGGGAAGACCGCTCTCGTGGTCAGCAGCACCTCGGACCTGGTGACTCCGATCCGGACCGCCACCAACACGGCGGGTCCGTCGATCAAGGTCGACCGCGACCCGGAGGCCATCGCCATCACCCCCGACGGCCAGACCGCCTACGTCGCCAACGAGGGCGTCGGCGGCGTGACCCCGATCCAGATCGCCACCGGCACCGTCGAACCGTCGATCAAGGTCGGCACCGCCCCCGACGCCATCGCGATCAGCCCCGACGGCAAGACCGCCTACGTCGCCAGCCAGGGCCTGGTCGGCTACCCGGGCACCGTGACCCCGATCCGGACCGCCACCAACCAGCCCGGTGCGCCGATCAACGCCGGCAGCGTCCCCTCGGCCCTGGCCATCAGCCCCGACGGCAAGACCATCTACGTCACCGACATCGGCGACTTCAGAAGCCCCGCCGACACGGTGACCCCCATCCGGACCGCCACCGGAACCCCCGGCCCACCGATGAAAGTGGGAACCGCCCCCACCACCCTCGTCATCACCCCCTGATCCGGTCAGCTGTCCTGAGGGGACTCGACGCCGACGATCCAGGTGACGCCGTGGCGGTCGGTCAGCATGCCGTAGAGCGGGGCGAACGGCGCCGGGGCCAGCGGGATGAGGATGGCCCTGGCCCCGTCGGCCAGGCCCTCCCACCGGGCCTTGACCTCGTCGGCGTCGGTGCCCTGCAGCGTGACGTAGAAGGCGTTCTCACCGGGGTCGTAGCCCTTGGACGGCTGCACGTCGTAGGCCATGATGTCGAAGCCATTCGGGGCCTTGACCCATCCGAAGGCGATCTGATCGGCCTGGTCCGGACGCTCGACGGCGTGGATGTCGGCGTAGGTGGCCAGCGACAGATCGCCGCCGAACACCGACTGGTCGAAGGTGAGGGCCTCGCGAGCCTGGCCGCGGAAGTTGGCGTGGGCGGTGGTGGTGACGGTCATGGGAGACCCCTTTCGGTCGATGGTCCGGGCTTCAGTCGCGGCCGCCGCCGCGCAGGGCGGGGATGATCACGCCGTCGATCAGGGCCAGGCTGAACTCGCGGGTGATCGGCAGCCGCTGCACGGCGCGCGCGACGCACAGCATGGGGATGACCTCGGCCAGGGTGCCGACGTCGGCCGGCGGGAACTCACCCCGGTCGACCGCGCGCTGCATCAGGATGCGGTTGGCTTCGATCCACGGGCCGATCCCGGAGGCGGTCGCGACGGCGGCGAAACGCTGATCGGTCCTGGCCAGGGCGAGCAGGCCGGCCATGGCCTGGATCCGGATCTGCTGCTGCTCGCCGTCGAACGGGATGATCATGGCGGTCATGTCCCCGCGCAGGCTGCCGGTGTCCGGGAGCCGGTCCAGGCGGACGTCGTCCTGGCTCATCCTCGACACCGCGCTGAGCACCAGGCCGGCCTTGGTCGCCCACCGCCGGTACACCGTGGCCCGGGCCATCCCGGCCTGGGCGGCGACCATGTCGATGGTCATGCCCTCGTAACCCTGCTCGGCCAGCACCGCCAGCGTCGCGTCGAGGATGACTTCATCGCGGGTCTGGTCCCGCTTACGTCCGGCCATACCCAAATGATACTTGCCAATATCGATATGCTCAAATATCGATATGTCGAAGGTCACGTCGAAAGGTGATCACGGAGGTGCGGGTGCGGACGATCTCGGTGCCGGAACGGCGGCGAGCGATGGTGCGCCGTCATCACCTCGCGGGCGACGCCAGCGGCCCGGAGGCGGCGACCCGGGCGATGATCGCGCTGCACGCCACCGACCCCGCCTCGGTCTACCTGTCGGTGCTGGCCCGCAGCGCCGCGTCGACGCTGGCCGACGTGGCCGAGGCCATGTACGGCCGGCGCCACCTGGTCCGGTGGATGGCGATGCGCCGCACGCTGTTCGTGTTTCGCCGCCAGGACATCCCGATGATCCAGGCGGCCGTCAGCACCCCACTGGCCGCGACGCTGCGCACCCGTCTGGTCCGTCAGCTCGAACGCAACGGCACCGAGCCGCCGATCGACGGTGACGTGCCGGTCTGGCTGGACCGCCTGGCCGCCCGGGCCGAGCGGGCGCTGGACCAGCGCGGTACCGCCACCGGCGCCGAGCTCAGCCGCGACGAGCCTGGGCTCGCGACGTCGATCCTGGTCCGAGCGCCCTCGGACCGGCCGCAGAACGTCACGGCCAGCCTCCTCACCCTCATGAGCGCGCAGGGCCGCATCGTGCGCGGCACTCCCACCGGGGCCTGGACCAGCCGTCACCACCGCTGGGAGCCGGCCGGCCGCTGGTGGCCGGACGGGTTGCCCACCCCGGACCCCGGCGAGGCCCAGCAAGCGCTGGCCCGCCGCTGGCTCGCCCGCTTCGGCCCCGCGACCGCCGAGGACCTGCAGTGGTGGACCGGCTGGAACAAGACCACCACCCACCGTGCGCTCAGCCACCTGCCCGTGACCGAGATCGATCTGCACGGGCGCCCGGGCATCATCTTGACCGAACTGGACGACGAGCCTGGCGACGCCAG
>DASXJM010000219.1:0-3029 GCA_036497405.1 Streptosporangiaceae bacterium
ATGAACCAACGGTGTTGTCATTCGTAGTCATGGGCAGAACGGTGGGTGATGAAGCACTTGCCCTGTGGTGACGGCAGCCGGTGGCCTAGGCTTCCGCTGTATAAACCGGACGCGGAGTGACAAGCACACCCGGCTTGCACCGGGATGACATATTCCGACCCAGCGATATTGGGGGCTCGACCTGTGGCGACCAATGACCGCGACCAGGTGAACGGAGCCGGAGCGCCGGACGGCGCCGGGTCCGACCTGGGCGACGCCGAGGACTACGAGCCGTATCTGCCGCCGGGGCCGAACCCGTTCTCTTCGGTTCATCCTCAGGGCGCGCCGCCGTTCGAACGCGTGCCGTGGTCGGGTTCCTCAGTTTCTGAGGGCTCTCATGACGACGACGATGAGGGCCCGGAAGCGCCGGAGCCCGCGACGGATCCGGGCCTGCTCCCGCCGGCCGCGGTTCCACCAGCGGCGACGCCGCCGGCGGCCAACGGGCAGGCGGCCCGGCCGGCCATGTCGCCGTATCCGCCGCTGCCCGACGACGAGCTGGGCGGCCCGCCTCAGGGGGAGCCGCGACCGGGCGGTGGGCCCAGGCCGGGCGGCTTCGGGGCGTCGCCCTATCCGACCTACACCCCGTACGGGCCGGACGACGAGATCGCCGACGACGCCCTGACCGACTACGGGCTGCCGTCGCCGCAGTCGTACGGGTACGCCCCGCCGCCGCCCATGGCCGAGCCCCTGCCCGACCTGGGCGTGCCCGAGCCGAGGTTCAGCCCGCCGCCGGGTGGCCAGAGCGGGCCGCCCGCTCCGCCGGCCCCGAGCGCCCCGGCCGCGCCGAGGGGCCGGCCGGAGGACGAGGCGTCGCTCATTCCGGGGCTGGATCGTCCGCCGCATGATGGTCCCGAGCGGGATGACCGCGACCAGGATCAGCCCCACAACACATTTATCGAAGGTGGTCGGCCCGAGTCCCGGCCCCCATCCCCGCCCCCGGTGAGCGCGGCTCCAGAAGCTGCGGCCCGGCCGGCCGCGCCGCCCGAGCTGGCCCCGCCGGGGATGACCCCGCCGGGAATGGCCCCGCCATCGGGGCCGGCTTCATCGGGAATGGCGCCGCCGCGTGATCCGGCCGCCGCCCCGCCGCTGGGACGGCCGGTTCCGCCGCCGCCCGCGCGGCCGCAGCCGGCCTACGCGCCCGGCGGCTCCGGGAACGGGCTGGGCGGCAGGCCGCAGGGCAGCCTGGGCGGCGGTCCGGTGCGGCCAACCATGCCCCCGCCGCCCCCGCACGACGACTTCGGGCCCGAGCCGGACGCCGACGGCGCCGGTGAGACCGCCGACAGCCTGACCGCCGAGGCGTTGCTGCAGGGCAAGCGCACCGCGCCCGGTTCGGGCTGGCGGCGCACGGTCTACAAGGCCACCGGCGGCCTGGTCCGGGTGGGCGAGTCCACCGCCATGCAGCGCCGTCGCGAGCTGGTCTGGCGGGCCCGGACCCCGGTGGCCGGTGGCCACCACCGGGTCGCGGTCATGAGCCTCAAGGGCGGAGTGGGCAAGACCACCACCACCGTCGGCCTGGGCGCCACCCTGGCCACTCTGCGCGGGGACCGGGTCATCGCGGTCGACGCCAACCCCGACCGGGGCACGCTGTCCGACAAGGTGCGCCTGGAGACCTCGGCCACCGTCCGTGACCTGCTCAACGAACGCCGCCAGGTGCACCGCTACGCGGACGTGCGCGCGTTCACCTCGCAGGCGTCCAGCCGGCTGGAGGTGCTGGCCTCGGACCGTGATCCCGGGGTGTCGGTGGCGTTCAGCGAGACCGACTACTGCGATGTCGCCCGGGTGCTGGAGCACTACTACTCCATCTGCATCACCGACTGCGGCACCGGCCTGCTGCATTCGGCCATGACCGGGGTGCTGACCCTGGCCGACCAGATCGTGCTGGTCAGCTCGCCGTCGGTGGACGGGGCGCGGTCGGCCAGCGCCACCCTGGACTGGCTGGACGCGCACGGCTACGGCGATCTGGTCCGCAACGCGGTGGTGGTGCTGTCCACCGTCCGCCCGCGCAGCAAGAGCAGCGTGGACCTGGAACGGCTCGAGCAGCACTTCGCGGCCCGCTGCCGCGACGTGGTCCGCATCCCCTACGACCCGCACCTGGAAGAAGGAGCCGAGGTCGAACTGGAGCAGCTCAGCCCGGCCACCACCGAGGCCTACCTCCGGCTGTCCGCCACCGTCGGCGACGGCTTCGCCTGGCCCCGGCGCGCCCTGAACCACTCGGGCGCCACCCGGGGCTGATCAGCCCGCGGCTGGGTTTGGCCGGCCTAGCTGGCTGCGGGCGCGTGGCTGGCCGGGACGACGCGTTCGGCCGGGGTGACGTGGTGTTCGCCCCACTGGCGGAGCGCGATCAGGACCGGGGCCAGGTCCTGCCCGGCCGGAGTCAGCACGTACTCGTCGCGGGGCGGGTGGTCGCAGTAGCGGCGGCGTTCGATGACCCCGGCCTGTTCGAGGGTGCGCAGCCGTAGCGCCAGCGTCTCCCGCGGGGCGCCGGTGTTGACCTGGATGTCCTTGAACCGGTGCACGCCGAAGCCCAGTTCCCGCAGCACCAGCAGGCTCCAGCGTTCCCCGACGACCTCGAGCGCGTCCGCGATGGAGCAGACCCGGGGCTGGCCCAGATTGGTCGGCCCGTTGGTCGGCTCTCTCGTCGGCTCGCTGGCCGACCCGTCGGTCGGTTCGCTTTCCTGACTCACCTGGTTATGATATCCCTGACCTAGTGAGTTCGGAAATCGAACTTAAACATGCTTGTGGTTGCCGCAGCAGGCGGAACCCTCAGCGGCCAAGGAGCAGCACCTCATGTCTTCCATCCTGATCACCGGCGCATCCAAGGGCATCGGCCGGGCCACCGCCGCCGAACTGGCCCGGCGCGGCTACCGCGTCATCGCCACCGCGCGGGACCCGCGCACCCTGGACGGCCTCGACGTTGACCAGCGGCTGCGCCTGGACGTGACCGACCAGGCCAGCGTGGACGCCGCCGTGGCCGCGGCCGGGGAAGTCGA